>JALYGH010000295.1 GCA_030777205.1 Chloroflexota bacterium | reverse complement strand
CCCAGGCGGCCGCGGCCGAGTACGCGCTGCGGGCGCACCAGGCGATGACGTTCTTCGTGCCGGAGCGCCGCGGCCATGACGACCTGCTCAACGCCGCCGCGCTCGTCGTCCAAGCCGCCCCGCTCGCCCGCCTCCGCACCGCCTCGGGCCGCCGAAGCCAGTTAATGGGCCCATGATCTCGTCGGCACGTGAGCGCCCCACTCGAGCGAGCAAATCCGGTCCGCGTCAGCCGCTCCCGGGTTCCTGCACGAACGCCTCCGGGGCGGCGATCAGGTTCGGCAAATCGCGTATCACGACTTCCCAGACGACGCTGTACTGGATGTTCAGGTAAGCGAGGACGATCCGGTGGTGCATGCCGGTAATCTGATGCCAGGGTATCTCCGGGTGCGCAGCCCGACCCACCGGGGAGACACGACGAGCGGCCTCACCAATGATTTGAATGCGATGCGCTTCGGCAAGCCGCAAGTTCTCGTCGGCGTCGAACGCCTCGCGGCTCACGCCATTGAGAGCCGCACAAGCTCCGCGAGCGGCGTCGAGAATATGGCCGAAGTACAGCAGGTCATCCTTCGCCATATAGCACTTCGGCCTCGGCGAGCACCTTGTTCCGGATCCAGCGATTCAGGTCCGGCCGGAGGATCAGGTCGACCTTGCGGCCGCCGAACAGCGTGGAGATCTCCTCGACGTCCACGATCGCCAGGCCCGGCGTATGCCCCGGCTCAAACTCGACCAGCACGTCGACGTCGCTATCGGCGCGAAGCCGGTCGGTGAGCACCGACCCAAAGAGCGCCAGCCAGCGGATGTGGCGACGGCGGCAGAACTCTTCCAGCTCCCGTCTTGGGATCGCGAAGGCAACGTTAACCATGCGTGCTCTCGTCGTCCCTTCCGAACAGGATGCGGCATTATCGACGGCCCGCGGCGGAGGGCGCTACCACCGCGTCGTCTCCCCGACCGGTCGAACCGAGCGGTGCGGCCACGACGACCTGTGGAACGCCGCCACGGCCGGGCTCGGCGGCCGGCCGACGAGCCGCGGCTAGACGAGCACCGGCGGCCGGGCCGGCCCGGCCGCGCACCACTCGTCGTAGGCCTCGGCGACGAACTCGGTGAAGCGCTCGCGGAACACCTCCGTGCCGAAGCGCGCGGCGTTGGCGCGGATGCGATCCGCGTCGAAGGACGTGCGCTCCAAGCGGCGGACCGCCTCGATCAGCGCCTCCGGCGTCTGCTCGCGGAACAGCACGCCCGTCTCGCCGTCGATGACCGTGTCGAGGGCGCCGCCGGCCGCGTAGGCCACGACCGGCCGGCCGGCCGCCTGGGCCTCGACCGGCGCGATCCCGAAGTCTTCCTCGCCCGGGAACAGGTAGGCGCGACAGTTCGCGTACAGGTCGCGCAGCGTGTCGTCGTCGACGCGGCCGAGGAACTCGATGTTCCTGGTCGCCCGCGCTTTCAGGCGCGCGCGGTCTCGGCCGTCGCCGACGATCTTGACCGGTAGGCCAAGCTCGCGGAACGCCTCGACGACCAGGTCGATGCGGCGGTACGGTTGGAGTCGCGCGACCGTGAGGTAGAAATCGCCGCCGTTCGTGCGCGCCCCGAAGCGGTGGGTGTCGACCGGCGGATGGATGATCGCCGCCTCGCGCCGGTAGTACTTCTTGATCCGCGCCGCCACCGCCGTCGAGATGGCGATGAACCGGTCCACCCGCGAGGCCGCGCCGGCGTCCCAGAGGCGCAGGTAATGGATCAGCGGCGGCAGCAGCAACCGGGCGACCGGGCCGAGCCGTTCCCGCTCGACGTAGTCGCGGTACCGCCAGACCCAGCGCATCGGGGTCAGGCAGTAGCTGATGTGCAGCGTGTGCGGGCTGGTGACCACGCCCTTGCAGAACGCGCTGCTGTTCGAGATCACGACGTCGTACTGCCCGAGGTCGAAGCTCTCGAAGGCGATCGGGTACGCCATCAGGTAGCTCTGGTGGTGCTTGGTGACCAGCGGCAGGTCCTGCATGAACGACGTGCGGATGTCCCAGGCCCGGTACGCCGGCGGCATCGCGTCGCGGTCGTAGATCGACGTGTAGATCGGCGCGCTCGGGTAGAAGTCGTGGAGCTGCTCGAGGACGCGCTCGGCGCCGCCGTACTGGTTCAGGTAGTCGTGGGCGAGGGCGACGCGCATGCCCGGTGCCTAGAACGCCCCGCGTCCCTGGACGACGGCGGGGATGGTGCGCAGGAGGACGCGGAAATCCAGCCCGAGCGACCAGTTCTCGATGTAGTAGATGTCGTAGATGACCATCTCGTCGAAGCTGAGCTCGCTGCGGCCGCTGACCTGCCAGAGCCCGGTGAGGCCGGGCGAGACGGCCAGCCGCTTGTAGTGCCAGTCCTCGTAGGTGGCGACCTCGGGCGGGATCTGGGGCCGCGGCCCGACGATGCTCATGTCGCCGACGAACACGTTCCAGAACTGGGGCAGCTCGTCGATGCTCCAACGGCGGATCACCGCCCCGACGCGAGTCCGGCGCGGGTCCCGCCGATCCTTGAAGAGGCGGCCATCGCCGTCCGTCTCCTGGACGAGCATCGAGCGCAGGCGGTCGGCGTCCTGGCGCATCGAGCGGAACTTCATCATCGTGAACGGCTCGCCGTTCTTGCCGATCCGGGTATGGCGGTAGAGGATCGGGCCCGGGGACTCGAGCTTGATCAGCAGCGCGACGAGGGCCAGGAGCGGCGCGAGCACGAGGAGCGCGGCGCCGGACAGGATCACGTCGATGGCGCGCTTGGTGAGGGCGTTCCAGCCCTGGATCGAGACCGACTTCAGGCCGATCAGGGGGATGCCGCTGACCGTATCAACATCGACGTCGCTGAGGCTCATCTCGTAGAGGTCCGGGACGATCTTGAAGGCGACCTGCCCCCGCCGGCAATGGTCGACGATCCGCATGATCGCGGCATGCGACGCCGACGGCAGGGCGACGATGACCTGGTCGATCACTTCCTCCTCGGCCAGCCGCTCGACGTCCTCGAGGCCGCCGAGGTGGCGGAACCGCCCGAAGTCGCCGGCCCGGTCGTCGTCGACGAAGCCGACGACCTGGTAGCCGAGGTGCCCGCGCGCCGCGAGGCTCTGCATGATCATGCGGCCGAGGTTGTTGCCGCCGACGACGAGGACGCGATCGACGCCCACGCCGCGCCGGTAGAGGGCGGCGAGCGCGGACTGGACGATCGCCCGGCCGGCGACGACGAAGATTGACGTGAAGACCCAGATCAGGATGAACGTCAGCCGCGACGTCGCCGGATAGCGCGTCAGGGCGACGCCGGCGAAGAGGATCATGACGCCGAGTGCCGTGCCGCGCAGGATGGCCGGGATGTCGTCGAACCACTCGATCCCGCGCCGGGCGCGATACAGGCCGCTCAGCTTGAAGGTCAGCGCGAGCAGCGGGATCAGCCAGAGCATCAGCGGGAAGAAGACCGCGAACGGGACGAAGTTGAACTCCTCGATCTCAGGCCCGATCTCCCACACGTAGCGCAGGTGCCAGCTCAAGTAGAAGGCGCAGCCGATCGTCAGGGCGTCCATCGCGACGAGCGCCAGCATGACCGGCAGGCGCGCGCGCGCGACCGGCTGCGCGGTGGCCCAAGCTGGGGCAGGCGGGATGGCGATCGGACCGGGAAGGCTCGCGCTCGGGTCGACGATGGTCACCGCTGCCCCGCTCCGCACGCACTCGTCCACGGCGCCTGGTTGGTAGTCCTCATCGGGCCAGCACCTCGCGATAGACCTGCACGGTTTCGTTCGCCATCCGTCGCCACGAGAACGTCCGCGCGCGTGCCAGACCGGCCGAGCGCAGGCTTGCCCGCCGCTCGTCGCTCACCAGCAGCTCGTAAAGCGCGGCGCTCAGCTCGTGGGAATCGGATGGGTTCACCAGCACGCCGGCCTCCCCGACCACCTCGGGCAGCGACGACGACCGGGACGCCACCACGGGGGTGCCGCAGGCCATCGCCTCCAGGAGTGGCAGGCCGAATCCTTCGTACAGACTCGGGTAGGCGAAAATGACCGCGCCACTATACCACAGGGCCTGTTCGGCATCCGCCACGAAGCCCGGGAAGTGGACGGAAGCGCCCAGACCGAGGCTTTCGACCAGTTGGAAGACCGGTTCGTACTGCCAGCCACGGGCGCCGGCCAGGACGAGGTCGCAGTCGGTGATCCCCCGCCGGCGCAGCTCCGCATAGGCGCGGACGAGCGTCTCGACGTTCTTGCGCGGCTCGAGCGTGCCGAGGTAGAGGATGAAGCGATCGGGCAAGCCCTTGCGCGCCCTGAAGGCGGCCACCTCGTCGGGCGGGGCCGGGCGGAACCGCGGGTCCGCCGCCAGCAAGATCGGGGTCACGCGCTCGGGCGGCACGCCGCACAACTCGACGACGTCGCGCTTCGTGTGCTCCGAGATGGTGATGACGCGGTCGGCGCGCCGGAGCGACGGCGGCGTGAACGTCCGCAGGTAGAGCCGATTGCCGCGGTTGAACAGCTCCGGGAAGCGCATGAAGCTGAGGTCGTACACCGTCACGACCGTCGGGCCGCGCCACGCGAACGGCGCGACGAAGCCGAGGGCGTGCAGCAGATCGGCCCGCGTGCGGGCCAGCTCGAGCGGCAAGACGGTCTGCTCCCAGGCGATGCGCGCCGGCGGCCGGTCGGTCGGCAGGGCGGTCAGCCGGGACGGGAGGCCGGCCGCCCGCAAGAAGCGCCGATTGTCCGGGCTCCGCGGCGCGTAGACGACGTACCGCTGATCCGGGCTCGACGCCGCCCGCAGGTGGGCGAGCAGCTCGTAGATGACCCGGCTGATGCCGGCCGAGCGGTAGGTCGGCGTCGTCGAGAGGAGCTGAGCGTTGAGGGCGATCCGCACGGTGGCCGGGCCTCCTGTGTGCCGCGACAGTTATGTCTTGACGGTCCCGAGACGCGGCGGCGATAATCGCCGCCCGTACCAACTGGCGCGGGAGTGGGTCTACGAACCAGGCAGCGGTGGCCCAGGCGGACACGGTATGGCGTCCGCGCCCATCGACGGCAGGATGGCTCGGGCTCGGAGCGGTCACCCTCCTGGGGCTGGCGGCACTGGCGAGCGCGCTGTTCGCCGTTCGGCAGCCGGTCGGGTTCGGCATGTTCGTCAGCCTGCTCGTCGGGCTCGTGTTTGCCGCGCTGGCCGTGGCCGCCCTGGTCCTCACGATCGGGTACTTCACGCTCCGGTATCGGTTCGAGCCCGGTGCGCTCGTCGTGACCTGGCTCGGGCGCCGGGACGTCATCCCGTACGGCCGGGTCGACGGGATCTTCGCCGGGCCGCGCCTCGGGCAGGCGATGCGGGTGCGCGGCCTGAACTGGCCGGGCTACCACGTCGGCATCGGCCGGACCCGGGCGATGGGACTCGTCCGCTACTACGTCACGACCGGCAACCTCGGCGACGTGGCGCTGGTCGTGACGCCGGAGATGACCTACGCGTTCTCGCCGGCCGACGCCAACGGCTTCCGCCGCGAGCTGATCCGCCGCGTCGAGGAGAGCGACGACCTGCCGATCGAGTCGCTCGTGGCGGCCGGGCGGCCCGCCGCGTCGCCCGTCCGGGGCGCCGTCCGGGACCTGTCGCTGCCGGGCTTCCTGCTGGCGTCGCTGCTCGTCCTGGGCGTCACGCTGCTCTACATCTGGCTGAAGTGGTCCGGCCTGCCGGAGACGATCCCGCTCCACTTCAATCGGGATGGCGTCCCGGACCTGTGGGGGCCCCGCGAGGACATCTTCCGGATCCCCGGCATCGGCATCGCGATGCTCATCGCGAACACCGGCCTCGGGCTCGCGGTCTACGGGCGCGAACCGGCCGCGGCCCGGATGCTCTGGGGCACGTCGCTGATGGTGCAACTGCTCGTGCTCGTCGCGACGGCCCGCATCCTCCACTAGGGCGTCGCGTCGGATGCCCGCCCGGGACCCCCGGCGCGCGCTCGTGCGGCTCCTGGCTCGGCTGGAAGAGCGCGTGCCGGTGGTCACGCTGGCCGACCTGGAGCGCGCAGCGGCTCGTCGCCGCACCCGGACGCTACCGCCCGAACGCGTCGCCCCGCTGCTCGAGGCCGCCGTCGCCGACATGCTCATCCTGACCGACCGTCGCCTCTTCCTCGATCGCGCGACGCGGACGCTGGCGTGGCGGTCGGTGTACCGCGTCAACCGCCGCCACCCGCTCGCCCGAGAGGTGACTGATGAGAGGTGAGAGACGAAAGGTTCACTCGCCTCTCGCCTCTCACAGCTCGCCTCTCGCTACCGCCGATCGCCGCCGACGATCACCCTGACGTCGGCCATCGCTTCCTGCTCGGCCGCGTCCTGGATCGCGGACGGCGGCACGCCGAGCCGCTGAGCGATGGCGCCGGCGGCGCGGCGGTTGTTGCCGAGGACCAGGATGGTCGTCTCCGCGTGGTCGCGTCGGGCCGCCACGTCGACCTTCGTCACGTCGTAGCCGGCCCCGGCGAGCTGGTCCGCGACGCGCCGCGCAACGCCGTCGCGCGGCGAACCGTTGAGCACTTCGACCTTGCCGCTCTGGCCGGCCGCCTCGGCGAATGCGCGCTGGATCGCGGCCTGGATGCACTGGCGGTCCGGCTGCAGCAGGTCCTCGCCGAGCGGCCCAGTGAACGGCGTGGCGCAGGTCGCGTCCACCACCACCGACTTGATCTGGTCGCGCTCGATCTTGCTGCCGGACGAGCCCAGCCGGATCATGTCCATCACGCCCATGTCGGTCGAGACCGCCTCGGTCGCCGCGCCGGCGAGCGCGGGCAGCTTCGGGACCATGTTCAGGGCGAGCGCCCGATCGCGAATCGCCAGGATCACGCGCTGCTGGCGGCGGGCCCGCCCGAAGTCGTTGTCGCTGTGCCGCGACCGGGCGTACATCAGCGCCATCTTGCCATCCATGAGCTGGGGACCCGGTGGGATGAACAGCCGCATGACGCCGTAGTCCTCGGTCGGGTACTCGTCGTCCTTGATCGGCCGCTCGACGTCGACGATCACGCCGCCCAGCTCGTCGACGACCTTCTCGAAGCCGCGGAAGTCGACGCGCGCGTAGTTGTGGATCGTGATGCCGAAGTTGGCCTGCAGCGTCCGTTTCACCAGCTCCGGCCCGCCGGCCGAATGCGCGACGTTGAGCCGCTGCGGGTAGTGGCCGGGGATGCTGACCCAGAGGTCGCGGGGAAACGACACCAGCACGACCGAGCTGCTTTGCGGGTCGTAGCTCGCCACGATGATCGTGTCGCTGCGGCTCCCGTCGATCGGCTCGTCCTCGCGGTGGTCGATACCGAGGAGCAGGATATTGTGGCGCTGCCGCGACGTCCACTCCGGAAGGTCCGGCTGCTCCTCGGCGGCGACCGCTGCCGCCTGCTCGGGGTTGCCGTCGGGCGCCCCCCGCGGCTTCGGCTGCTGCGGCCCGCGCGGCACGACGCTGACGCCGTCGGGCACGATGACCGGGACCGCCGGGCCGCGGCCGAGGCTCACCTGGGTGGTCTGCAAGGTGAGCATAATCCGCCAGTTGGCGAGGAAGAGCCATCCGAAGCAGAACCCGCCGAGGACGAACGTCGTGAAGGCGAAGGTCAGCAGGGCGTGCCGGACGCTGAAGCCGCTCGCGTCGGGCTTCGGTGGCGGAGGAAGCTCAAAGTCGTCGATCCGTCGCTGCATGCTGCTCCAGCGCCGGCCTGTCCCGGCAACGGCCGCGGGATTATACGCGCGAGCCCCCCGCGTCAGCAGGCCCGCGTATGCCTTGCGGTGCTCCGCCGTGTCACATCATGGTCGCGCTGCTCGCTCCCGGGCGTGGCGCGCGACCGGCGGGCGTCCTGGCAACCGGGCACCGGCGCGCGGCCCGCCTCGCCCCGGTAGCCGTCGGGCCCACGATTGGGCGCCGCGAGCTCCAGGCCCGGTGGTGGCGGCCCGTCGCCGTGGGGTACCATCCGGAGTACGGAGGACGCCGATGTTGCGTCTGGTTTGTCCTGTTCGCTGACCCGTCTCCCGCCTCGGTCCGTTCACCGACGTGGAGAAGCCGGCGGGCATGGACCGAGCGACGGTCCCGCGCCGCGGGGCCGTGGGAGGTGCGGATGGCTAAGGGACAGGCCGTCGAGGTCGAAGGCACGGTCACGGAAGCGCTGCCGAACGCGACGTTCCGCGTCGAGATGGAGAACGGTCACCAGGTCCTCGCTCACGTCAGCGGGAAGATGCGGAAGTTCTTCATCCGCATCCTGCCGGGCGATCGGGTCAAGATGGAGCTGTCGCCGTACGACCTGACGCGCGGGCGGATCACCTACCGGTACAAGTAGGCGGCCCGGTTCGGCTGCGCCGCCGCGTTGACGTACGGCGTGACCGCGCCGATCAGCCGACCAGCGCAGACGTCAGGTCGTCGACGAGCGCCCGAGGGTCGAGGCCGGCGAAGCCGAGGAAGCGCGCCATCTCCTCGGCCGTGTACCGCTGGCCTTCGCGCCAGCGGTCGACCAGGAAGCGTCCGGCCCGCTCCGACGCGAACCAGGTCTCGTCGTACTCGGCGGCGAGGAATGTCGCGAGCTGGTGCGCGAACAGCGCCGCTCGGATGAACGTCGGGCCGCAGAGCGGGTCGCCGGCGGGGTCCAGGAAGCCGACCGGGAAGCTGCGCAGCCCGAGCGCGTCGCTCATCAGGTCGGCGTGGCGCTCGGCGAGGGCATCGGGCTCCTCGGTGGCCAGCAGCTCGCGAGTATAGAGCCACTCGGCGGCCGCCCGCCGCAGGGCGTGGAGGTGCGCGAAGGCCGCGAGGCGCGCCTCGTCCCGCGTCGCCTCGGCCTCGAGTCGCGTTGCCAGCCAGGCCGGGTCGCCGGTCAGGCGCCGGAAGAGCAGGCCGTAGGCTCGGATCACGGCCGGGTCGCCGAGGCGGCGCAGCGCGAGCGGCTGGGTACGGTCGACGTGGGCGTGGCGCTCGGCGACGCCCGCCTGCTCGAAGAGGTCGGCGTAGTCGAGCCGCCCCCCGAAGGGGCTGGTGACGACGATGACCTCATCCGGGACGGCGATCGGCGCGCAGAAGGCCTCGGCCGCCTTGAGCGGCCGGGCGTCGCGGTCCAGGCGGATCGCGGCCTGGTCGTCGAGGCGGATGCCGAACTGCCCGAGCGTGCGCAGCAGCGCCGGCATCAGGCGCGGCCCGGGGTACGCGTGGTCATACTCCGCGCCGCGCAGGATCCAGAGGAGGTCGGCTTCCCAGGCGTCGGCGCCGTCGAGCCGGTGGTGGACGAGCTGATCGCGGAGCGCATCGCCGTACAGCTCGGCCGTCGCCTCGAGGAGGTAGCGGGACAGCTCGGCGAGGGCATCGAGGTCGAGGCCGCGCAGCGACGCCCTCACGCTCAGCTCGTCGCCGGCCTGCAGCTCGTCGAACGCGGCGCGCCGGCCGAGCACGCGATCGAGCTGGAGCCGGTCCAGCCTCGCCCGTTCCTCGCGGGCCAGCTCCTCGATCTCGTGCCGTCGCTCGCGGTCGGGCTCGTGGGCGAGCCGGAGCGGGACGGCGCGTAGGGGAATGACCTCGTCGCGCCAGGTGACGGTGCTCGCGGCCTCGGCCTCGTACAGTCGCGTCGTGGCCCGCGCCGTCCTGCTCTCGACGTGGAAGCTGACGGCCAGGTCGAGCAGCGGGTTGAGCTGCTTGGCGTCGAGCGGCAGGTCGTGGAGCTGGCCGTACACCTCGGGCCAGGGCTCCTCGGCGTAGCGCTCGAAGACCTCACCCAGCGGCAGCCCGGCGTCGAGCCCGCTCAGGTGCAGGTACCAGGCCCGGGCCAGCCCGCTCAGCAGGCGTTCGGCGTCACGCTCGAAGGTGGGGAGCTGCATCGGAGCTCCGGCGCGAGGTTACGTCCGCGGGCCCGCGCCGAGCGAGCGCTGGGCCGGCGATCGTGCCGAGTATAGCATTCGCCCCCGGCGAGGTCCGACGGTGGAGCCATCCGCCCGGGATGGCAGTCCGTGGACCGGGCTATGGTTCGAGACTGACCACGTTCGCCACAACCGGTCAGGTTGACCGTGGCAGTCTCGGATGGCGCATGGCGGCGGACGCTCAGGACGCTCGGATCTCGAGCAGCGAGACGCTCGGGAGCGGCAGGCGGACGGTCAGCGACAGGCGGCCGTCGGCGATCGGCTCGTCGCGGTCGGCCTCGTACAGCTCGAGTCCCTGGCGGTCGGCGATCGCCCGGAGCTGCGCCTCCGAAGGGTCCTGCGGCGCGCCGGCCGCCTGCCAGGCGGCGTGGCTGTTGCTGTGGTCGGCGTCGATCCGCCAGTGGCGGACGCGGGCCGTCGCGCCCTCGAACGGGAGCCGATCGAGCGCCACGTTCACGTCGGCTCCGGCCGGGTCCGTGAGGTACTGGTCGTCGGCGTGGCGCCAGACCAGGACGCTGACGCGGTCGCTGCCGTTGAACGCGGCCAGGACGTCGACCTCCTCCGGCATGCCGGCCTCGCCGTCGTCGAGTCGGTCGAGCGACCAGGACCGGTCGGACGCCGTCGCCAGCCGGAGCGTGCCGAGCCGCGAGAGCATCCGGTAGGCGTTCAGGACCGGTTTCTCGATGCCGCCGGCCGTGAACAGGCTCCGCGTCCCCTCGAAGTAGCGCTCGCCCTCGAAGTAGAAGCTCCAGGTCGTGGCCTGGGCGACCTTCGCCGGGCTGGCGTCGTTCAGGTCGAGCAGCTTCTTCATCAGCTTGCATTGGAAGACGGGGTAGTACTCCCCGTTGCGGTAGGCGAAGTTGGCGTTGTCGTAGAGGCCCCAGTGGGACGGCACCGAGGCGTCGCACTCGTCGACGATGCAGGGCAGGTCGCGGAAGCGCGCGAAGCCCCCGACCGTCGCGAGCGAGGCCCGCACCTCTCGGAGCATCTTCATCATCGACGGCGACTGCTTCTCGGGCGCCGGCCCGCCGACCGGCCCGTAGACGCGCCAGGGGTCGAAGCGGCCGCCCTTGGTGTGGAAGGAGACGAAGTCGAGCGGCGTACCGGCTCGCTCGCAGTGGTCGAGGAAGCCCTTCAGGAACTCCTGGCCGTGCCGCCCGGGGCCGAGGTCGCCGGTGGTGGTCGGGCCGCCGACGCGGGCGTCCGGCAGGGCCGCCTTCACGGCCGCGGCGGTCACGTCGTAGAGCGCGCAGAACTGCTCGATCGTCCCGCGCCAGTAGGTGATGTCCGGCTCGTTCCAGAGCTCCCAGAGCCAGCCGCGGACGTGCGCGGCGCCGTAGCGCTGGACGCAGTGCTCGACGAGCGCGCGGACCAGCCCGCCCCACCTGGCGTAATCCTTCGGCGGGAACGACCAGAGGCCGGCTTCGTAGGGGCTCCACCGGGTCGGGCTGCGCTCGAACTTGAAGCGCGCTTCGGCGTCGTCGGGGACGAGGGCCCGCGGGGTGAACGCCAGCTCGACGAGCGGCTTCAGGCCGGCCTGGACGATGGCGTGGTACGCCCGGTCGACGAGGGTGAAGTCGTAGAAGGGGTTGCCCCGGGCGTCCTCGTGGTAGACGTTGCCGGCCCGCCAGTGCGGCAGGGACCAGCCGATGCCGCTGTTGAAGACGTAGTGCGGCCGCACGTAGTACGGCTGCTCG
>JALYGH010000294.1 GCA_030777205.1 Chloroflexota bacterium | reverse complement strand
GGGGCGCGTCGTGCTCTCGCCGCCATGCCGCGCCGGGCGGATGCGTCAGCCCTTGACGGCGCCGGCGCCCCAGCCCTTGATCAGGTAGTTCTGGGTGATGATGAAGAACAGCAGCGCCGGCAGCGTGATGACCACGCCGGCGGCCATGATCACGCCCCAGTCGGTCATCGGCCGGTTCAGCAGGTCCGCCAGCCCGACCGGCAGCGTCTTCATCGGGTCGGTGTTCATCAAGATCAGCGCAAACAAGTACTCGTTCCAGGCGACGATGAAGGTGAAGATCGAGGTGGCGATCACCCCCGGCAGGGCGAGCGGGAAGATGACGTTCACGATCGCCTGGGCGCGCGTGGCGCCGTCGATCCAGGCCGCCTCCTCCAGCTCGAGCGGGATGCTCTGGAAGAAGGCCCAGAGCAGCCAGGTGGCAAAGGGCAGCCCGAGTGCGACGTAGGTGATGATCAGCCCGAGGTAGTTGTCGGTCAGCCCGATGGCCTTGAACCAGACGAAGAACGGGATGATCAGCACGATCGGCGGGAACATGTAGCCGAGCAGGATGAAGGTCGCGAGCTTGTCCCGACCCGGGTAGTGGTACCGCGTGAGGCTGTAGGCGGCGAGCGTGCCGAGCACGATGCTGAGCACCGTCGACGCGAACGCGGTGACCAGGCTGTTGCGGAGGAACGTCAGGATGAGCGACTCCTCGAATAGCAGCCAGAAATTGCGCAGCGTCGGCTCTTTGGGGAGGATGACCGGCGGCCAGGTGATGACCTCGTTCGGCGGTTTCAGGGCGGTGATGAACATCCAGACCAGCGGCACGACGCAGTAGAACGTCAGGAGGAACGCCCCGAGGTAGATCAGGGCCTGGCGCCCGACGCGACGCAGGCGAACGCCGGGCTGGACGGCGTGCTGCTTCGGCGCGGCGCGGGCCGGGGTCGCCGCCTGTCCGATCATACGGCGGCCTCCTCCTGTCGGAAGTACTTGAAGTAGAAGTATGCGGCGAACAGCAGGATGAAGAACATGATGTTCGCGAGCGCCGCGCCCTCACCGGCCTGGAACAGGCCGAAGATGCGGTGGTACGTGTACATCGGCAGGATGCGGACGTGCTCGCCCAGGCCGCCATACGACTGGCCGCCCCACATCCAGACGATGTCGAACTTCGTGAACATCCACACCGACCGCAGGAGGATCACGATGAACAGGACCGTCTTGATCTGGGGCAGGGTGATGTGCAGGAATCGGCCGACCGCGCCGGCGCCATCGACCTTGGCCGCGTCGTAGAGCTCCGGCGGGATCGTCTGGAGGCGGGCCAGGATCGAGATCAGCACGAACGGGAAGAACGTCCAGACGCTGACGGCGATGAGCGTCCAGAAGATCCACTCCGGTCCCAGCCAGACCGGCGGTCGATCTGCCAGCCCGGTGCCGACGATCAGGTAGTTCGCGACGCCGTACTGATTGTTGAAGATCCAGCGCCAGATGATCACCGAGAGGGTGATCGGGATCATGTACGGGAAGAGGGCGACGCCGCGGACGAAGAGCCGGCCGCGAAAATCCTCGTTCAGCAGCAGCGCCGCCGCCACTCCCATGACGAGCTGGGCCACGACGGTGATGATGGCGTAGACGAGGCCGAGCCAGAAGCTGTCCCAGAACTGCCGGTCGCTGAACAGGAAGTAGGCGTAGTTCTGCAGCCCGACCCAGGTGGCGGTCGGCTGCAGGGCGTGCTTCTGATGGAAGCCGAGCCAGAGGTTGTAGAGGACCGGATAGGCGAGCAGGGCAACGAGGGTCAGGATGGCCGGCGCGACCAGGATGATGCCCGCCAGGTCCTTGCTGGAGCGGATCCGCACCGCGATGTCGGCCGGCCAGGCGGCGAGCGCCCTGCTGCTCGCGCGCTCGGAGATGCTCATGGCGTTCCTTGCTCCCGCGGTCGGCGTCTCCGCCCGGACCACCAGCGGCCCGGGGAAGGCGCCCGCGCAGCGACGCCCTCCCCGAAACCCCCACCCGGGCGGGTTCGTGGCCGGACTGTCCGTCAG
>JALYGH010000293.1 GCA_030777205.1 Chloroflexota bacterium | reverse complement strand
GTCGACAGGACGGCCAGCGCGAGCAGGCCGGCCAGGTCGTGGGGAGTCTGGGTGGCGGTAGACTCGGCGAGGACGAAGTCGCGCAGCCAGCCCGGCAGGACCCAGGCCGGGAAGGACGGGAGCTGGCGGTCGTCGAACGGGACCGGCAGCTCCCATGGGGCAGGCTCAGGGTCCGGCGTTCGAGGGTCGTGATTGTGGATGGCCACGCCCGGTTTCAGGGCCTGGCTCGCGGCGAAGATAGCAGCCCGGATGAGACTGCTGCGTAATCCGGCAAAGAGCCGGGCACCTCGCGCTACGCTGGAGGTGATGCCAACCACTGCAGGGAGGTGCCCAGCATGGCGGATGGTAGCGCCCCACTCGTGCCGGTGGCCACGGTCGAGCCGGTCCCGCCGCCCCGTCGCCGGCGCGCGGTCGCCGCGCTCGGGCTCCACGCGGTCCAGCTCGTCACCGGGCTCGGCCTGCTGCCCCTGGCCGGCAGCGTCGTCGGCTTGGCCCTGCTCAGCCACCGCCGCCTGCCGGCCGCGACCCGCCCGCGTGGCCGCCCCCGGACCTACTCGGATGCCACGATCCTGCTGCTGGCGCTGCTCGGGCGGTTGTGGCAGCTGTCGACCCGCGAGGTCTGCGCGTGGCTGGCGCGCTGGCCGGCGTTGGCGACCGCCTGCGGCCTGCCGCCCGGGCGGGTGATCCACCCGGCCCACCTCAGCCGCCGGGTGCGCCGACTCGGCCCGTACCCCTTCTGGCTGCTGTACCTGGCGCTGGTCTGGCGGGCGATCCGGTGCGACCTGGTCAGCGGCCGCGACGTCGCGCTCGACTCGACCCTGCTGGCCGCTTGGACGGCCACCGACTCGGACGCGGCCTGGTCGTTCCCGTCGGCCAAGGGCCGGGTCTTCGGTTACAAGGTCCACGTCCTGCTCGATCGGGCCGCCCGGCTGCCGGTCCTGTTCCTGCTCTCGCCGGCCAACCGCAACGACCTCCCCTTCGCCTACCCACTGCTCTGGCTTGCCCGCGGCCTGCTCGGCCTGCCGCTCCGGGTCGTCCGCGCCGACGGCGCCTACTGGGGCCGGGCCTTGGTCCGCTTCATCGTCGCCGTGCTCGGCGCGCGCCCGATCATCCCCTTCAACCGCAAGAAGCAGCCACTGGCGCGGGTCCGCCACCTGGCCTGGTACCGCCTGAGCTACGCCGCCCGCGCGGTCATCGAGCGCTTCTTCGGCGTCGCCAAGCGCCACTACCGCCTCGACACCGCCGACGCGGTCGGCTGGGAGCCGGTCTTGCTCCGCGTCACGCTCACCTTCTGCGCGATCCTCGTCGTCGCCCTCGCCGCCCATCAGGCCGGCGCACCGGAACTCCGACTCTCGCCGACTCGCGTCCTGGCCCATTACCTGCCGGTCCAGGAGGTCGCCTGACTTACGCAGCAGTCTCTTCCGAACTGTCCTGGCCCCATCCCCGGCGAATCTGTACCATGTAGCGACAACACAAGAGGCTGCGGCTGAGTACAGTCACTCTTTACCCAGAATGTACCCAGGTCGAGCGGCCACTCCGCTCCCGTTGCCCAGTCGGCGCCCGCCACCGTAGAATCGAGACGGTGCCCTCGGAGGGGTGTCAGAGTGGTTTATCGTGGCGGTCTTGAAAACCGCTGGGCGCAAGCCCCGGGGGTTCGAATCCCTCCCCCTCCGCCATGCCAATCGGCCGGCGCACTTCCCGAAGTGGCGTCGGCCGATCACTTTAGGGGCACTTCTGATGAGTCCCACGGCGCGCCGAGTGCCCGAGCCTATCCGTGGACTGGCTGAAGACCGGCTACAGCCCTTGTAGCTCGACTCGGATGTGCTGCCTCCAGATTCCCAGCAACTACCTTGGCTCGACTTCCGCCCGTGTGCCGTGGCGAGCAGGGTGGCAGGCCGGGAGGCGGGCGGTTCATCGGTGACCGGTGCGGGAGGCGGCGGGCCAGGAAAGCAGGGGGGACGGGACTCCCGACCGTCGCCGGAGCCCGTGCCTGCCCGCTACTGCCGTTGACCCGGGTACCTATTGTTGTCGGTCGCTGTTAGTCGGCGTCGTGGACGGTGCGGAACCCGAGGTTGCCGGTCGAGCTGTCCGGCGTGTTCGCGCTGCGCGCGACCACGCGATAGCGGAAGCAGTACGACTTGTGGCAGAGGTACGAGCCGCCGCGCATCACCTTGCGGTCGCCGGCCGGCGGGCCGGTCGGGTTGTCGCGCAGCCCCTTGCCCTGCCGACGGTGGTAGTCCGGGCTGTACCAGTCCGCGCACCACTCCCAGACGTTGCCGGTCACGTTGTACAGGCCGTAGCCGTTCGGCGGGAACGCGTCCACGGGGGCCGTCGCGACGAAGCCGTCCTCGGCCGTGTTCTGGGACGGGAACGTGCCCTGCCAGACGTTCATGCGGTGCTGGCCGTCAGGGGTGAGCTTGTCGCCCCAGGGGTACTTCGCCTGGACCAGCCCGCCGCGGGCCGCGTACTCCCACTCGGCCTCGGTGGGCAGGCGCCTGCCGGCCCAGCGACAGTAAGCGAGCGCGTCGCTCCAGGAGACGTGGACGACCGGATGGTCCGCGCGATCGGCGTTCGTCGAGTGCGGCCCCTCCGGATGGCGCCAGTCGGCCCCGTGGACCTGCCGCCACCAGGGCGCCGGGGCGACGGCGCGGGTCGGCGGGAAGTCGTCCGGCAGCAGGCCGGCGAAGACGAATGACCAGCCGAAGCGCTCGGCCTCGGTGATGAAGCCGGTGGCCGCGACGAACTGGGCGAACTTGGCGTTCGAGACGACGGTCCGGTCGATCCAGAATGGACGCAGGCGCGCCTTGCGGACCGGGCCCTCGCCGTCGGCCGGGTACCCCTCGCGGGAGTCGGTGCCCATCAGGAAATCGCCACCCGGCAGCAGCACCATGCCGTCGGTCGTGGCCGGCCCGCTCGGCTCGACATCCTCGGGAGCGCCGAGGGGCAGGCTGGCCGGGCCCCGTGCGGCCGAGGCGCAGCACGTCGGAGCGGCCGGCGGGGCTGGCGGACGGTCGGCGAGCGAGCGTTCGGGCGCGTGCTCGGTCACGAGTTCTCCCCAGGCGGAATCATCGTGGTGGGTATGATGCACCCAGCAGCGTTGCCGCGGCGAGCGTGACCGCCGGACGACCGCCACCGGTTGCCGGCCACCTCCCGACACCACGTGGGCACGCGCCGCTGCCCCTATCGGGCACCGGCCCCGAGTGCCTACGATTCCGCGGTCGGCCTGCCGGCGGCGAATGGCTCGAGGGCGGCGCAGATCGCGAAGTTCAGCGGGGTCGGGACGCCGACCTCGCGACCGAGGCGGACCACCGCCCCGCTCGCCGCCTCGATCTCCAGCCGGCGACCGGCCACGACGTCGAAGTACATGGAGCTGCGGACGCCCGGGTTGGCGGCGAACAGTTTCGAGAGCGTGTCCCAGAGGCGCTCGACGGTTCCCTCCGGGATGTTGACGCCACGCGCCCGCCCGACCGCGTACACCTCGTACATCAGGCCGCGGAACAGCTCGGCGGTCTTCGGATACCGCAGGTACGTCGCGGCCGGCAGGCGCAGGAGGGTATCTAGGCCGAAGATGGCGCAGGCCTGCACGAACTTGTCCCAGAGCTCGGCCTGGATGTCCGTGCTCAGTCGCGGATCGAGGCCGGCCGCCTGCAAGGTCCGGCGTAGCCGTTCGGTGCGCGCGCTGGTGCCGCCATCGAGTTCGCCGAGGACGACGGTCGCCCGAGCCGACTTCTGCTCGACGCGGCCGGGCGCAACCAGCGTCCCGCCGGCGCGTCCCACGCCGCCCAGCACATGCTCCCGGCCGAGGACGGCCGCCAGCCGGTCCGGCGCCTCGACGCCGTTCTGGATCGGCAGGACCATCGTGTCCGGGCTGATCAGCGGGATCGCCCGGCGCGCGGCGTCGTCCAGGTCGTAGGTCTTGACGCAGAACCAGGCGAGGTCGACCGGCCCGACCTCGCGCGGGTCGTCGGTCGCCCGGACCGGGACGTGGAACTCGTCGCCGGAGGCGAGCTTGACGGCCAGGCCGCGCTCGCGGAGCGCCGCGAGGCTGCGGCCGCGCGCGATGAACGTGACGTCGAGGCCGGCTCGGGCCAGCAGGCCGCCGTAGAGGCCACCCAACCCTCCGGCGCCGACGATCGCTATCCGCATGCCCCACCTCCGGCCCGCGTCGTCGAGTCTTCCCGGATCACCGGCCGCGCGCCCGATCCTACGGCTCGGTCAGGATCCAGGGGCCGTCGGGCGTGATCGCGACGGTGTGCTCGAAGTGGCAGGACAGGCTGCCGTCGATGGTGACGGCCGTCCAGCCGTCGTCGAGCATCTGGACCCCGCGACCGCCGAGGTTCACCTGGGGCTCGATCGCGAGCACCATGCCCGGCCGCAAGACCGGCCCGCGCCCGGGCGGCCCCCAGTGGGAGACCTGGGGCGCCTCGTGCATCGTGCGCCCGACCCCGTGCCCGACGAACTCGCGGACGACCTCGAGCCCGTTCTTCTCGACGTGCTTCTGGATCGCGTGGCCGATGTCCGAAAGGCGGTTGCCCGGCCGCGCGGCCTCGATGCCGGCCATCAGGGCGTCGCGGGTCACCCGCATCAGGCGCTCCTGCTCGGCCGTCGGCTTGCCGCCCACCACGGCCGCCATCGTCGTGTCCCCGACGTAGCCCTTGTAGCTCGCCGCCACGTCGAACTTCACCAGGTCGCCCTCGCGGACCTTGAGCGGCCCCGGAATGCCGTGCACGACCTGGCTGTTGACCGAGACGCAGATGTGGCCGGGGAAGCCGAAGTAGCCGAGGGCGGTCGACTTCGCGCCGAACTTGCGGAAGCACTTCGCGGCGATCAGGTCCAGGTCGCGAGTCGTCATGCCCGGCTTCATCTGGGCGATGACCTCGCGGACCGTCAGGGCGACCACCCGGCCGGCCTCGCGCATGATCTTCAGCTCGCTCGGCGACTTGAGCGTGATCGTCTGGTCCGCGACGGGCTTCAGCTTCATGGCGGGGTCGGCGGCTCCGTGAGGTTGCAGGTCGAGATGATCGCGGCTCCGCGCACACGGATCTCCAGGACGCGGTGGGGACACTCGGATGATACCATAGCCCTCCGAGGAGCCCCGCGGCTCCGACTCGACGATGCCCTACCGAATCGGCCTGACCGGCAACATCGCCTGCGGCAAGAGCACCGTCGGCCGGCTGCTCGCCGAGCGCGGCGCGGAGTACGTGGACGCCGACCGGCTCGTCCACGCCTTGATGGAGCCGGACACGCCCGAGAACGACGCCATCGTCGCGCGCTTCGGGCCGGCCGTGCGCGGCCCCGACGGCCGCATCGACCGTCGCGCGCTCGGGTCGCTGGTCTGGACCGACCCGGCCGCGCTGGCGGACCTCGAAGCGCTCCTCCACCCCGGCGTCCGCGCCGAGGTGCGGCGCCGCATCGCCGCGACGCGGGCGCCGGTTATCGTCGTCGACGCCATCAAGCTGATCGAGGGCGGGCTCTACCGCGAGATGGACGCCGTCTGGGTCGTGACCTGCCCGCGCGACGAACAGGTCCGCCGCCTGGTCGAGACGCGCGGGCTGACCGAAGCCGAGGCCGAGGCGCGGATCGGGGCGCAGGGCCCGCAGGAGGAGAAGGTCCGCCATGCGACCGTCGTGATCCACAACGACGGCTCGCTCGCGGACCTCGAACGCCAGGTCTGCGCGGCCTGGCGTCAGCTCCCGATCGGCTGATGCCGGCTGAACCGGCACGTGCATGTCGACTCGCTCGCACCAGTGCTGCGCTGCGCGTGCGACGGCGGTGCGATCACCGGCGGCCGAACCGGAATCCGGCGAAGCTGGCCCGCCTCGATGCCATAATCGTCGGAGCGACGAGAGGAGGCGCGAGGGCGGAATGGCGACGACCAGCAGGACCGACGCGCGGATCGAGCAGTTCGACGGCTTCCGGGTGGTGGAGATCGCCGGGGCGCCGTATGCCCGCGGCCGTCAGCATGGCGTCGCGCTCCGCCCCGAGATCCGCGAGCTGCGCGACCGCCTCCACCGCGACATCATCTTCCGACGCGGGCGGGCGATGGGCGCCGGGTTCAGCGGCGTGCTGTACGCCGTGCTGTCGCGGATGCATCCCTTCATCCCCCGCGAGCTGCGCACCGAGATGCGCGGCGTGGCGGACGGGGCCGGGATCCCCTACCGCGACGTCTTGCTCTTCAACTGCTTCGACGACGTGCTCCACGCGCTGGGGCAGCTCAACCCGCTCATCGCCCCGATCCTACAGCATCGCTTCGTCGCCCAGCTCATCGAACGAACGAACGGGCTGGGGCGGGCCGGCATGCTCGGCCGCTTTGCCTGCTCCAGCTTCATCCTGACCGGCGACAAGAGCGCGACCGGCGGGCCGATCCACGGCCGCAACCTGGACTACGCCATCCACGACGACTTCATCGACCCGGACAACGTCGTGCCGCGCACGCTGCGCGAGACGCTGACCGTCTTCGTCGTCCACCCGGAGCGGGGCGAGCCGTTCGTGGCCGTCGGCTGGCCCGGCTTCGTCGGGCTAGTGACGGCGCTGAACGGGGCCGGGCTCTCGCTGGCCTGCATGACGTCGACGGTGCCCCGCGAGACGCCGAACGGCACCCCCCTCCTGCTGCTCTACCGCCTGATCGCCCAGTACGCCCGCTCGCTCGACGAGTGCGAGTGGCTCCTGCGCGGCGCAAAGCGGACGATCGGGAACAACCTGAGCGTCGCCTCCGCAAGCGAGTGCGACGGCCGGCTGTTCGAGTTCACCCCCCGCCGCTTCGCCGCCATTCGCCCCTGCAATGGGCTCGTGCGCGCGACGAACCACTTCCAGCACCCCTGGCTGGCCGAAGAACAGGTCGGCTGGGTCGTCCCCAGCTCCGAGAGCCGAGTCCGGCGCCTCGGGGAGCTGTTCGGCGATGCTCCATACGGCGCCGCCGACGGGCCATTTGGCGTCGAGGAGGCTCGCTCGGCGCTCGTCGATACCTGCCGGATCGACGGCGCCGAGAGCGACTGGGACTGCCTCCAGAACCCCGGCACGATCTACGGCACCGTCGCCGAGCCGGCCCGCCTGGCGCTCTCGGTCCGCGCCCACGATCGCCGTGACCGCGACTGGGTGGAGCTGGACCTCGCCGACACGCTCCGCCTCGGCGACACCCGCCGCGATGCGCCGGATCCGACGAGCGTGGGAGGCGCCTGATGCGCCGGCACGGCCCCTGCAACCCAGTTCCGTCACAGGGGTGCGGAATACGCGCCCCTCGCCGCGCGTTCCTCTTGCTGGAGGGCTCTCGTCGCGGCGCACAATGAGGCGGGCTCCCCGGGGCACTCGCCCGGGTGCAACCGCTGGAGCGCAATCGCGGCGGAGAGTACGAACGCTATGGAAGACGACACCAAGACGACCCTCTGGGACGTCATGATCATCGGCTCGGGGCCGGCCGGCTGGACGGCCGCCATCTACGCGTCGAGGGCGAACCTGAAGACGCTCCTGTTCACGGGCCTGGAGAAGGGCGGGCTGCCCGGCGGCCAGCTCATGCTGACGACCGAGGTCGAGAACTACCCCGGCTTCCGGGACGGGATCATGGGCCCGGAGCTGATGGATCAGATGCGCGAGCAGGCGATCCGCTTCGGGACCCGGCTGGTCGAGGACGACGTCACCCAGGTCGACTTCAGGAGGCGGCCGTTCCGGCTGATGGTCGGCGACGACGAGTACAAGGGCCGGGCGGTCATCATCGCGACCGGCGCCTCGGCGCTCTGGCTCGGCCTGGAGTCCGAGGCGCGGCTACGCGGCCGGGGCGTCTCGGCCTGCGCGACGTGCGACGGCTTCTTCTTCCGCGACAAGGACGTGGTCGTCGTGGGCGGCGGCGACACTGCGATGGAGGAGGCCAACTTCCTCACCCGCTACGCCAACAAGGTGACCGTGGTCCATCGGCGCGGCGAGCTGCGGGCGTCGAAGATCATGCAGGACCGCGCCAAGGCCAACCCGAAGATCGACTTCGTCTTGCACAGCACCGTCAGCGAGATCCTCGGCGAGACCGCCGCCGAGGGGGTCCGGCTCTGCAACACCCAGACCGGCGAGGAGCGCGTGATCCCAGCCCATGGGGTGTTCATCGCGATCGGCCACAAGCCGAACACCGAGCTGTTCAAGGGCCAGATCGACATGGACGCCCAGGGCTACATCCTGCCGAGGAAGCACACCGAGACGAACGTGCCGGGCGTGTTCGCGGCCGGCGACGTGCGCGACCACCGCTACCGCCAGGCGGTCACGGCGGCCGGCGACGGCTGCATGGCTGCGCTCGACGCCGAGGAGTTCCTGACCGGCGAGATCCAGATGGACTGGGGGCCGGCCGAGCCGGCCGCCGCCGCCACGACGAGCTGAAGGCGCGAGCGCCGTGCGCTAGATCGCCCCGACTGGGCCAAGAGGGCCCTGTCACCGGGGCTTGGATTGCCGCTGTGAACGCGCGACGTCCGCGCGCCCGGTGGCCACCCGGACGATTCGCACCCCGTCCGCCTGTCGGTGGCAGGCGGCGCCCATCCGACGTCGAGGTGGCTTCCGAAAGGGGTGGCCGCCTCGTCGTCGGCGCCGGGGTTCGCCGCCCGGCACCTGCGGGGACGTCACATCGTGAGCGCGGCTGCCTCAGTCTCGGTCGTGCTCGGTATGACGTCACGGCTCGTCGCCTCACCGAGGACGGGCCGCAGCGCAGGCCGTCCAGGTCGATGACAACCCCGCGGCGTGATGCTGGTCTCGCCCGACCTGAACCGCCGCGATACCTACCGCCGCAGGCGCCCCGCCGAGGGGCTCCCTACGCGTACAACCCGCGCAGCCGGCGCGCCTCCAGGATGCGGGACATGGCGACCGTGTAGGCGGCCGTGCGGAGGTCGTGACCGAGATTGAAGCGGTCCGAGGCCGCGCAGATCGCCTGGTGCGCGGCGACCATCTTCTCTTCCAGGCGGGTGTTGACCTCCTGCTCGGTCCAGTAGTAGCCGTAGCGGTCCTGGACCCACTCGAAGTACGACACGACGACCCCGCCGGCGTTGGCGAAGATGTCCGGGACGACGCGGATGCCGCGCGCGGCGAGGATAGCATCCGCCTCGGCCGTCGTCGGGCCGTTCGCGCCCTCGACGATCAGGCCGGCCCGGATGCGGTCGGCGTTCTCCGCGGTGAGCTGGCCCTCGAGGGCAGCCGGGATCAACACGTCGCACCCGAGGGCCAACAGCTCGTCATTCGTGAGCGGCTCGGCACCGGGGAAGCCGACGATCGTGACATGCTCCTGGCGGAACCGGAGCAGCGCCCCGACGTCGAGTCCGTCCGAGCGGAAGAGGCCGCCGTTGACGTCGCTGACGGCGACGATCGTCGCGCCGGCCCCGGCCAGCATCCGCGCCGCGTTCGAGCCGACGTTGCCGAAGCCCTGGACGGCGATCCGCGCGCCAACGACCGAGCGACCGAGCGCCTGCAGCGCCTCGCGGGTCGCGACGAGCAGCCCGCGCCCGGTCGCCGCCTCGCGCCCGAGCGAGCCGCCGAGGACGAGCGGCTTGCCCGTGACGACACCCGGCTCGGTGTACCCTCGCTTCATGCTGTAGGTGTCCATGATCCAGGCCATCACTCGTGCGTCCGTCCCGACGTCCGGCGCCGGGATGTCGACCTCCGGCCCGATCAGGTCGAAGATCTCGCCGGCGTAGCGGCGGGTAAGGCGCTCCAACTCGCCGATCGAGAGCTGGGTGGGATCGACGGTGACGCCGCCCTTCGCGCCGCCGAACGCGACGTCCACCAGGGCGCACTTCCAGGACATCCAGGCGGCCAGCGCCTTCACCTCGTCGAGGTCGACCTCCGGGTGGTAGCGGACTCCGCCCTTGCCGGGGCCGCGGGTGTTGTCGTGGAGCACCCGGTAGCCGGTGAAGACGCGCGGTTTGCCGTCGTCCATCATGACCGGCAGCGAGACGATCACCTGTCGCTTCGGGTGCTTGAGCAGCTCGAGCTCGTGCGGGTTCAATCCGAGCACGCGCCCGGCCCGCTCGACTTGCGCCAGGACATCCTCGAAGGGGTTCTCGCTAACTGCCGGACTCGGCCACCCGACCGGCCCGCCGCGCGCCCGCCACTGCCTGGCCATGCGTCCTCCCGGAGAGCGTGTAATGAGTATGGGCCTCTCGCTCCTCGCTCCTGATCAGTATGCAGCCCGCCGTTGCTGTCGACGTGGGTGCCGGTGACGAACGACGAGAGATCCGGGGCCAGGAACAGCACCACCTTGGCGATCTCCTCGGCCGCGCGGCTCGCCGACTGTGGCGAGCCTTGCTGCTGGCCGGACGGGCGACGCCAGTAGGTGCTCCACGGTCGCCCGCCGGCACGTTCCGCACGCACGGCGGGTGAGCGACCGACGGGGCGGTCAGATCGAGCCGACCAGCACCCGCGGCCCGGTCGGGCCGGGGCTGCCGCTGGCCGGCTCCTCGGTCACGCCGAGCCCTTGCCCCTCGGACAGCGGCACCGGCGCCTGGATGAGCGTGTA
>JALYGH010000292.1 GCA_030777205.1 Chloroflexota bacterium | reverse complement strand
CCCGCGCCGGTGCCCGCGGCGGCCGCGCCGGCCCGCCCACCGGCGCGGCCGCCCTCGACAGCAGCACCGACACCACCGACGATCGACGCGGCCCTCACGCCGGCCTGGCACGCCCTGACCGGCATCGATCGGGCCGGGCCGGACGGTCGCTCTATCGGGACTTCCTTCCGCGAGGGTGTAGAGACGACTGGCGTCCGTGTGGTCGTTGGCGAGCTTCCCGACGCGTGGGCTGCATACCGAGTGCGCGACAACACGGTCACCGTAAACCGGGCTGCGCTCGGGGAAGACCCTCGGGCTCTTGCCGCCGTCTTGGGCCACGAGATCACTCACGCCAGGCAGGTGGCCGGCGGCCACGGCAGCAAGTTGGACTGCGTGGGCATGGAGGTGAACGCGCACGCCGTGGAAGCAATCGTCTGGGGTACATTCTGGGGCGGGCGCGGACCAGCAAGAACCAGACTTGAGCAGGAGCTGAACGCGGTTCTCGGCATCTTCGCCGCCGAGGGAGAGCCGGGCCTGTACAAGCTCGTGGTCGACTCCCAAGGCTACCAGGGCCAGTGTCAATTGTGGACGCCATAGCCCCTCCTCTCGGCACGCCATGGAAGCTGGGATGGGTCTGGGGTTTCGCTCCGTAATCGTGTTTGGCGTGGTGCTCACCACGGGGCGAGCAGGCGTTCGACAGGGCAATCGCTCGTCGGGTCGCGCGGTGACAGGATCATGCTTTCGAGGTCCGGTTTGCGGCGCAACGTACATGCCGCGCACCACGCCGACGTGGGCCAGACTTCGCTTACGCTGATGACCTGCACCTCCACGCCACGGCTCTGACCGGCGAGGAGCCAGAGCAGCGCGGCGGGTAGCACCAGCTCCACAGTCTTCGGAATCGAGTCGGTGGGCTTGACCTGGAGCGGCCGCCCGAGGCACTCGCCGTACGGCAGTCCGAGCGTGCGCGTGTAGGCCCAGGTGACGAGCAGCGCCAGGGGCAGGATGAGGTCCGCGATCACCAGCGCCTCCGTGAATTGTCTGGCAGCTCGGTACAGGTGCCGATGGCTCCTCCGCGTCGGCGAACATGCCGCTTCTCTACGCGGAACACCCGCGACACAGCCTGCCAATCGCCCCGCGGAGGGGGCCTGACCACGGCCGAGCCGAGAACCTGGCGGGGGCGCCCGGCGAGCCACTGGCTCGCCCAGGCAACGGGGAGAGCAACTGCGAGGACCGTGACGAGCAGCTCGCCGACTCTGGCCCACTCGATCGCGCAGTGGTGGGCCTCGTGCTCGACAGTGGCAGCGTCCGCACCCGCCTGGAGGGGCGTATGCCGGGACGTAGCCCGGTGAGCCATCGCCTCATCGCCCCGCGACATCAGGTTGTGCAGCGGCGTGGCCAGGATCGCCAGGTGCAGCACCAGGGCCGTCAGCAGTACACCGGCGGACACTGCCGAGTCGAACGGCCTCCAGAGCGCACGTAGCACACGCGTGATCCCGATCGGCCTGCGAAGTGCGGGCCACCGTCCGAAGCCCTCGCATACCAGCGATGAGTGGCCGTCGGATGTACACCGCCTTCCGGCGGGTACCGATGGATGAGACCATGCAGACGCGCGTCGAGGAGCAGCTGCTGGACGCCCGCGAGCAGTTCCTCGGCTTTATACGCACGCGGATCAAGGACCCGGACCTGGCCGAGGACATCCTCCAGGACAGCCTGCTTCGAGCCATCCGGGCGGCGCCGGATCTGCGTGACGAGGACCGGCTGCTCCCGTGGTTCTTCCGGGTGCTCCGGAACGCCATCGTCGACGCCTATCGCAGGCGAGGCGTCGAGCAGGCGCACGTCGTGGTGGCCGAGCCCCCGGAGGCGGCGGCCGAGCCGGAGGAGGACTCGGAGCTGTGCACGTGCTTCGAGCGGCTCATCCCAACGCTGAGGCCGGAGTACGCCGAGCTGATTCGGGCCGTGGAGCTGGAGAACGAGTCGCCGGCCGCGACGGCTTCGCGCCTGGGCATCACGCCCAACAACCTGAAGGTGCGGCGGCACCGGGCGCGGCAGGCGCTGCGCCAGAAGCTCGAAGAGACCTGCCGCACGTGCGCCGACCACGGCTGCCTGGACTGCACATGCGGCCCCGACTGAGTCCCTCCCCGCCGGACAGGCCGTCGCGACGAGGGGCGACCACCGAGCGTCGATCAGGCGCAGACAAGGATGTCGTTGCGACGCAGCGCTTCGGCGATCAGGTCGGCATGGGGCAGGGTGGCAACGCTCGCGCAGCCGTCGACGGCCACGAACTCGACGCCGACCGGGGTGCCATCGGCGGCGTAGTCGACGACGCGGCCGCGCTCGAGGACGTGGCCGTAGGCGTACGGCGCGTCGCTCAGCTCGACGTAGACGTTGACGAGTCGGTCGGGAGTGGCCGTGCGCTCCGAATCGGGCGCCGCGAGCCGGGTGGTCGTGCTGATCGCCATGGGTGCCTCCAGGGTCCGCCGCTCGACAGTTCGTAACATGGGACGGGCCGCCCGTATTCCCGGCGGGCTGCCGCCCGGAAGGACGGTGACGGTGCGCCGGTGGGAAAAGTCGGGCCTGGCGAGCGGCGCTCAGGTGCGTGGCGCTCAGGCGAGGGACACGTCAGGCGAGGGCACGGGCCACGACGACGACATCCGAGATGGCCGGCAGGCCCAGCACGCCGACCGCGTCCTCGACGTAGGCCGGGTGGCGCATCCCGTTCAGGGCGCAGGTGACGCCGGGCGTCGACACGACGAAGTCCAGCGCGATCCGCGACAGGCTCTCCCGCCGCAATTCCGGCGGCAGGTGCGGCTCGACCGCCTGCCGGATACGCGCGGCAACCTCCGGCGGTTGTCGGGTGGCGCGCGCCTGGAGCGGCTCGACGAGGCCGTTCAGCGCGTCCTGGTACGCCTGGAGCAGGCCGACGCGATCGGCATCCGGGCGCTGCCCCAGCCAGCTCACGAGCGCGCCGAGCCCGCGCCGCGCTTCCGGGATCATCTCGTGGCGGAAGATCTGCGCCCACGCCTGGGGGAAGCCGATCTCGTCCCAGCGCTCCAGCAAGAGCGGCGCGACGCGCGGGCCGTTCACCTCCGGGAACGCCTCGGCGAGCAGGCCCTCGAGCGACAGCAGCGCGCCGACCCGCGCCCGGAGCGTCTCGTCGCTGCCCGGCTCGCTCGGCCGCGGCGGATCGGCGAGACGGATTAGCCGGCCGCGCCCCCCGAGCTGGCCGCGGTCCATGGCATTCAGCGGCCGGTTCACCAGGACGCCCAGGTCGCGGGCCCGGGCGGCGTCGAGGGCCGTGCCGTCCGGCGTATTTGGCTCCAGCAGCGCCCCCGTCTCGAGCAGGTTGTACGGGAGCTGGAGGACCGCCATCCGCTCGCCGGATGCGGCGTGCATATCGGCGACGCTCGTCGCCTCGGGGTCGTCGGCCGGTCTGACACTCGTGTTCGAGGAGACGCCGTACCAGCCAATCCTGCCGTCGGCGACGGCGCCGTCGAGGTAGGCGAAGGCGCGGCGGAGGCGGTCGTAGAACTCGGCCCGCGTCTCCTCGATCGGGCGCGCGTCGGCGTGGTGGGCCGCGTCGGACAGGAAGTACTCCGGGTTGTGGAGCAGCAGGCCGTCGACCGTCGCCAGCCCGAGCCGGTCGAGCGCCCGCCCGAGCTGGTCTTCGAGGAACTCCGGATGGATGCAGTGCCAGCACCCGTCCATGTACTTCACCATCTCCGGGAAGGGCCGCCCGGCAGCCTCCTGCTCGCGGGCCAGGTCGAGGTTCGGACCCTGGACGTACCCGACCTTGGTGACGACGACGACCTCGTCGCGCGGGATGGCCCCCTCGGCGAGCACCTCGCCGACGAGCCGCTCGGAGTCGCCGAGCATGTAGTTCGAGGAGGTGTCGATCAGGTTGACGCCGGCCGCGAGCGCCGCCCGCAGAGCCTCGCGGTGGTCCGGGTCAGCGCGGCCCGTCCGGTAGCCGCCAAATCCGACGACCGAGACGGTCAGTTCGGTCTTGCCGAGCCGGCGGTAGCCCGGGCGGTCGCCGGCCCGACGCCGCGTCCCCTCGGGGGTCGCTCGCCCGGCAATCATCGCGTGCCCTCCTGACCATCAGCCATGCTTGTCGACACGCGACAGACGGTCGACCTGGTCGCAATGCTCATCCACCCGGTGGGCCGGCGCGGCCACCATCGGCAGCTTGCGCGGAACGACCACGATCTTTACCAGACTGACCGGTGCCCGAATCGGGCGTCCGCCGTCCTCCTCAGCATAGTAGCCGCTTCACCGGTGGGGCAGCTATCGCAAGCGAGCCCGTGATGAGGCGAGCTGGCGTCAGGCATCCGCATCTCGTGATGCCCGAAATGGTCGCCTGATCCCGCACTGGCGGGCGACGCGGAAAGGGCAGCATTGGCGAGAGCGGTGGCGCCGACGGCGAGCCGCGCCCTCGCCACGCTCGGCGTCGGCGGGAGGAAGGTGATGGAGCGTACCATTCATCGTCAGACCTCCCGCCGCACTGGCTGCAACGGCGCGCCTGGTGGCCCGGGGCCACCGCCCGCGGCTCTTCACACCGCGGTTAGGAGCGCCTCTACTTGATGGTGAGTCGAATCATCGCGCGCTTCGCGGCCGTCTCGGCGGTCGAGCGGGGCGCGCCATTCTTCTACGGCTGGATCGTCCTCGCCGTCGCGACGCTCGGCATCTGCATGACCGGCCCGGGCCAGACCTACGGCGTCTCGATCTTCATCGAGCCGATGGTCCAAGAGCTGGAGTGGTCGCGCTCGACAATCTCCGGCGCCTACTCGATCGCCACGACGATCGCCGGTCTGTCGATGATCGCGTTCGGCGCCTACCTCGATCGGCGCAGCGCGCGAGTCGTCGTCGCCGTCGTCGCCGGCCTGTTCGGCGCCACCTGCGTCGGGATGGCGACCGTCAGTACGCCGCTCGCGGCGCTGCTCGGCTTCACGGGGCTCCGAGTGCTCGGGCAAGCCGCGCTCTCGCTGTCCTGCACGACGCTCGCGGCGCGCTGGTTCATCCGGCGCCGCGGACGGGCGATGAGCATCGTCATGCTCGGGGCGGCGGCGAGCAACGCCCTGTTCCCACTGATCCTCCAGGGTTCGATCTCCAGCTACGGCTGGCGCACGACCTGGATCTACTGCGGCATCGCGGTCTGGGTCGTGCTCGTCGTGCCGGCCGCGCTGCTCATCCGGGACCGGCCCGAGGCGATCGGTCAGGCGCCCGACGGGGCCCGGGCGGACCCGCCCACACGGGGCCGAGCCGCGGCGCCGACGGTCGAGCACACCTGGACGCTCGGGCAGGCGATGCGGAGCTCGACGTTCTGGCTGCTCATCGCCGGCACGATGGCGCCCGGGGCGATCTCGACTGGCCTGATCTTCCACCAGGTGTCGTATTTCGCGTCGCGAGGGCTGAGCGCCGAGGTCGCCGCGAGCGCCCTGACCGCCTTTGCCATCGCCTTCGCCGCGACGACGTTCGTGGTCGGGTTCGTCCTGGAGCGCGTCCCCGAGCGCTACGTCCTGGCCGGCGGTCTGCTGCTCCTGCCGGTCGGCGTCCTCTGCTTGATGGCCGCGACCACGCCGCCGGTCGCCCTGCTGTACGGAGCCCTGCTCGGCGTGGTGTCGGGGACCAACGGGACGACGAGCGCGTCGATCTGGGCCGGCTACTACGGTCGTCGGCACCTCGGGAGCATCCGCGGCCTGACCCAGGCCATCAACATCACGGCGGCCGCGACCGGGCCGCTCATGCTCAGCATCCCCTACGACCTGTTCGGCAGCTACACGGCCGGGCTCTGGTTCATGGCGGCGCTCCCGGTCGCCGGCGCCCTCGCCGCGGTCCTCGCCGGGCCACCCGCCCCCCCACCGGCTCGCGGAGCGCGCCGATAGCGCTCAGCGTGTTCCGCCGGGTACCCTGGCCGGAATGGCCCGCGTCACGATTCCGGCTACGGTTTGACGAGGACTTTAATCGCCTGGCCGGCCTCCTGGACCCTGAACGCCTCGGCAGCATCGTCGAGGGCGAACTGGTGCGAGATGAGCGGGCGGCGGTCGATCCTGCCACTCGCGACGAGGTCGAGCGCCCGGCGAAAGTCGGCGGTGGTCCAGGCCCACGAGCCGAGCAGCCGGACGTGCTTGCGGACGATCTGGTTGCGGTCGAGCGGGCCGGGGTGCTCGAAGAGCGCCACCAGCACGAGCCGCCCGTCCTCCTGCTTGAGCATCTCGAGCCCTTGCTGGCTGGAGTTGGGGGCGCCGGCACAGTCGATGACCGCGTCAACGTTGCCGCCGCGGAAGCCAAGGCGGGGCGCTTCCTGCTCGCCGATCAGTCCGTACACTTGCTCGACCGGGTCCCCCTGAGCGAAGTCGACCACGGCGTCTGCGCCGAGTTGCCGGGCCATCTCCAGGCGCGGAGCCGAGCCGTCCACGACGATCGCGCGAGCGCCGGACAGGGCCTTGATCGCCTGCAGGGCGCCGAGCCCGATGATCCCCGCGCCGAGGATGACGACCGTCTCGCCGGCCCGGGGCGCGGCCAGCCCGACCCCGTGCAGGGACGTGGCGAACGGCTCGAGCGTCGCCGCTTCCTCGAAACTGACGTGCTCCGGCAGCGGGTGGACGTTGCGCTCGATCACCTCGACCGGGATGTATTCGGCGTAGGCGCCCCGCCCGATCCCGGCCAGCCGGTCCCCGACGTTGATCCCGCTCACGCCTGGCCCGACCTCGGTCACCACGCCGGCGAACTCGTGGCCCATCAGGCGGCCGTCGCGGCCGGGCAGCGGCACGCCGAGATCCTCGAACACGCCGTAACGGTAGGTGTGGAGGTCGGAGCCGCAGATGCCACAGGCGCGGACTTCGACGAGGATCTCGTTCGCGGCCGGCGTCGGCTTCGGCACGTCCTCGACGCGGATGTCACGCGGCCCGTGGTAGACGGCTGCTTTCATCGGGACATCTCCTCTCACCTGCGAGATCGGGCTTGGGAGGTCGGTGCGGCGATAGGGTAGCGCACGGCGAGGCGGCCGGTGTGCGGCGGCGCGCTGGACATCGCGACGGCGACACCGTACCCTCTGCCGTGGTGCCCCGGTCCGGGGCGAGTCACTACGAATCTCGATCTCGAGGGGGCTGGATGGCCGAGCGCATCAAGTGCGCGGCAGTCGGGTGTGGCGGCATGGGACGACGGCATTTGCGCGGCATGGCGCGCCTCGCCGCCAGCCCGCTGTGCAACCTCGAGCTGGCGGCCGTCTGCGACCTGGACGCCGAGAACGCCAACTTCCTGGCCGACGAGGCGGCCGAGCTGCTCGGCAGTCGACCGCGCGTCTTCGCCGACATCGCCCGGATGGCTCGCGAGGTCCCCGACCTGCGCGCCGCCGACGTGACGACCGAGGCCGGCTCCCACCACGCAGTCGCCGCGGCCTGCTTGCGGGCGGGGCTCAACGTGCTGTGCGAGAAGCCGCTCGCGCTGACGGTCCGCGGCTGCACCCTCCTCATCGAGACGGCCCGCGAGCAGGGCCTGGTCCTGTCGGTTGCCGAGAACTTCCGCCGCGACCCGATCAACCGCCTGGTCCGGGCGCTGATCGACGACGGGGCGATCGGTACTCCGCGCCTGATGATCGAGACGACCATCGGCGGTGCGAGCAACATCATCATCACCCCGTGGCGGCACCAGAAGCTCACCGGCACGATCACGCTCGACGAGGGCGTCCACCACGCCGACATCCTTCGCTACTACCTGGGCGAGTTCCGGACGGTATTCGGCGAGACCCGCCTGCACGAGCCGGTGCGGCACAGGACCGGCTCGGCCGGCCCGGGCGGCTTCTACGCGCGCTGGTCCGAGGACTTCCCCGAGATGATCGAGGCGACCGGCGAGGATGCCCTCTATGCGCACATCTCGTTCGAGAACGGCGCCGTCGGCCAGTGGATCAACGACCACGCCGGCCACGGCCAGCGGCTCTCGACTCGGCTGGT
>JALYGH010000291.1 GCA_030777205.1 Chloroflexota bacterium | reverse complement strand
CCATGATCCCGTGCTCCTACCGTGCAGTATGCCCCCTTTCGTCAAGCTCAGCGAAATGCGGCGTGACCCACTAGTCCAACTCCGATCCGATCGGGAGCGGCTGTGCCACGTTAGTTGGGCCGGGCGGGATGCGCCGCCGGGGTCAGTATCCAAAGGCTGTCTTGCGGCTGCGAATGGTGCAGTTGACGAGAGGCCCGGTCAGATCGACTGGCACCACCAGCTTCACGTGGCGAAGCGAGAGCTGGCGGGCGTCCTCCCCGACGGGGACCCGTTCATCATGGTTGATGACAACCAGTGGGGGACCGGTGCGGTCGTCGCCGGTCGCCGCGCCATCCCGTTCCTGGAGCGGGATGGACAGTACTGGGGGAAGCCGCCCGATGATGCCACCGCCATCCGAGAGCTTGAGCGGCTGCGCCAGTCCGGAGCCCGCTTCATCGTCTTCGGGTGGCCCGCCTTCTGGTGGCTGGACCATTACGCCGAGTTTCACCGCCACCTCCGTTCACGGTTCCGGTGCCTGCTGGAGAACGATCGCGTCGTGGTGTTCGACCTGCGGCCATGAGCGTGACGGTCTGCCTCGGTCCCGCGAATACCCTGGCCTATCCGAAGGCCGGCGGCTATCTGTGGATCCACCTCAACTGGGCCCTCGGGCTGCGGGCACTTGGCTGCCGCGTCATCTGGCTGGATGGGGTCGATCCGGACACGCCCACGGCCGAGGTGCGAGCGAGCGTCGCCGCACTGAAGGAGAACTTGGCGCCGTACGGCCTGGCCGAATGCCTGGCGGTCTGCTCCTGGGACGGGGAACCGTTGCCGCCGGGCGCCGCGGCGGGGTGCCTAGACCTGGACGCGGCTGCCGAGGCGGATCTATTCGTGAACTTCCGATACGTCACGCCTCCTGAGGTCGTGGGGCGCTTCCGTCGGTCTGCCCTGGTAGACATCGACCCGGGCCTGCTTCAGACCTGGGTGGGCATGGGTGGGATTCGCCTGGCGCCCCACGACGCCTACTTCACGATCGGCGAGACGGTGGGGCAGCCGGGGGCGCGGTTCCCGGATCTTGGGATCGCGTGGCAGCACAGCCCCCCCTGCGTGGCGCTGGACTGGTGGCCGGCGGACGTGGCCCCGGTGGATGCGCCATTTACAACCGTCTCGAACTGGTACATGGACGAGTTCATCCAGGACGCCGACGGGACGTTCTACCGCAACGACAAGCTGACCGGCTTCCAGCCATTCCTCGACCTCCCGTCGCGCACGGACCGCCCGTTGGAGCTGGCCCTCTGCCTGGCGGCGGATGACGAAGACTATCGCGCCGACCTCCGGCAGCGCGGCTGGCGGGTCCGGGACGCCTGGGAGATCGTGCCCACACCCTGGAGCTACCAGCGCTACGTCCAGGACTCGCGCGGCGAGTTCAGTTGCACCAAGCCGGCCTACGTCCGCCTGCAGACCGCTTGGCTCAGCGACCGCACCATCTGCTACCTGGCCAGCGGCAAGCCCGCCGTGGTCCAGCACAGGGGCTCGAGTCGCTTCCTGCCGGATGCGGCGGGCCTGTTCCGCTTCCGAGATCTCGACGAGGCGACACGCCATCTCGAAGCCGTTTCGATCGATTACGACCGGCACTCCAGGCTGGCGCGTGCGCTGGCAGAAGAGCACTTCGATGCTCGGAAGGTCGTCGGCTCCGTCCTGGAGCGCGCCCTGCGATGATCCCGCTGCGCCATCACGACGAGGAGCTGCTGAATGCCTGACGCCCCGCCCGCGACCGATCGCGTGCTGCTCTTCCTGCACATCCCCAAGACGGCCGGCAGCACCCTCGGCAAGGTCGTCACGTACCAGTATGCCCCGGCCGATCCCGCCGACAAGGCGGATCCGGTTCCCGATGTTCCGCTGTATGACGGGACGTACTGGCCCCCGTTCGACATTTACGGGACGTACTACCCTCCCTTCGACTACGACGGGACGGACGGGGAACGGCTCGCCCACGCCAGGCACGTCCTGACGACCAGACGTGATCAGATCCGCGTCGTGATGGGCCACTTTCCATTCGGCATCCACGAGCTGCTTCCCAGACCCTCGACGTACGCGACGGTTCTCAGGCATCCGGTCGATCGGGTCGTGTCGCTCTACTACCACACGCTCAAATACAGCAACAACCCACTCCACGAACGCCTCGTCGCAGAGGGGATCGGCCTCAGAGAGTTCGTGACGAGCATCTCCTGCGAGGAGGCGGACAACGACCAGACGAGGCGGCTCTCCGGTCTCAATCCGGAGTTTGGCCGATGCTCCGCCGAGATGCTTGAGGTCGCCAAGGCCAACCTGCGCTCGCACTTCTCCGTAGTCGGGATCACGGAGCGATTTGACGAGACGCTGGTCCTCGCGAAGAGGGTCCTCGGGTGGCAGCGCGACGTGCATTATTGGCCCAGCCTGGTGAACAGGAGCAGGCCGCCGCGGGAATCGCTGCCTTCCGACGTCGTTGACGTGATCACCGAGCACAACGCCCTCGACGCTCAGCTCTACGAGTTTGCCGTACAGCTCCTCGACGACCTCATCGGCGAACAAGGTGCCGGTTTTGCGAGCGAGCTGGGCGCGCTGAGAGCCCGCCAGGAGCAGCTCGTGAAGCCCAACGAGCACCTCATCGGCATCTGAGGTTACCGAGCGATGTCATCGTCATCGAAAAGTCCCGTGCCACCGACCTTCCATCACAGGAACAGTCGCGGCAGGTACTCCGGCGCGTCGTCGTAGGGCGCGGCCTGCCCCAGTGCCACCGAGTAGATCCGCTCGTGGCTGGCACGGGCAGCCGCGGCCAGCGGCGCGTACGGGCGGTGGCAGACGTCCAGGAAGCCGATGTTGCCGTTCTCGCCATCAAAGCGCCCCAGCGCCGACTGGTCGTACATCTGAAAGTAGTGGGCGCCGACGCACGAGGGATGCGCGGCGGCGTCCTCGGCGTAGACGCGGAACGCCCGCCCGCGCGCGGCCTGGTCGCGCACGTGGCTGATCCCGCCGCTCGGTAGCCCGGCGTCGAGCGCGCCGAAATGCCACTCGCCAATGAGCACGGGGCGGTCCAGGGCCCCGCTTATCCGCTCCAGCCGCTCGGCCGGGATGCGCCGGTCGTAGCCGTTCATACTGAATACGTCGAAGCTGCCCATCCCCGCCAGCGCCCAGGCGGGCGGCACCGTGTGGTAGCGCGCCCCGAGATTCAGGTGGCGCGGGTCCACCCGCCGGCAGGCCGCGCTCAGTCCCCCGAACAGCCGCCCCACCATCACCCTGCTGAACTCGGTCAGGTCCGCCTGGGCCGCGGCGGTGAGCGGTCGGCGCCACTCGCCGCCGGCCACCTCCCCGAGGGTGACCGGCATCTGCCACGCCGCCGCGAGCCGCTCGTCGCTCCCATACCGATCGCGCAGGAACTCGCCGAGCGCCGCGCGACTTGCGCTCGAGCGCCCGTTGAGCCGCATCCCCGCCGCCGGCGTTTCTGTCGCGAACCCCCAGCGGGGCTCGTTCATCAGGAAGTAGCCGATGAGGGCCGGGTCGTCCGCCGTCTCGCGCAACTGCTCGGCGTACGCCGCGGCGTCTTCCTCAAAGATCGGGTCGAACACGTCCGGGAAGTCGCGGTAGACCAGCGGCGTGCGCGGCAGGCACTCGTCCAGGGGGCGCACATAGGGCACCCGGGCCGCGGACGCTACCCGCCAGTCGGACCAGTTGCCGACCGTGCTGAAGCCCAGGCGGCGAAGCTCCGCGAGGGCAATCTCGGCCCAGCATCCCCGCCACCGCTCCGGCCCGAAGGCGCGGATCAGGTTGGCCACCAGGTAGTCGATCGACGGGGCGCCATCCTCGTCGCGACCGTGGGCCGCCGCGTACGGGCCGCCGGGGTCGGGCAGCCAGGATAGCGCGGCTGCCAACCCCGTGGTCGGCGTACCGATCGACGGGCGCACGCAGTCCAGACCCGCCGACCAGAACACGAAGCCGTCGGGGTCGACCAGCCACCAGCGCCGACCGTCGTGGTGGGTGCGGAAGAAGCCGCTCGCCTCGACCCGCCTACCGTGCCAGCCACCCCACCGCGAGAAGCCGGCCGGCCACCGCTGCCCCGGCGTGGCGGCGAGCTGGTCACGCAGGCGTGCCGCGACCTCCTCGACGCTCCCGCTCTTCGTGGGCCAGATGTGGATTGTGCTCTGCCCCAGCTCGTCGAGCAAGGGCCCGTTCGGCAGGAGCGGCTCCGCCACCCGCGGCGGCTCCCCCGCCGTCGCGACGAACGACGTCAGGCACCAGCGGACCGGGCGCTCGCTCTTCCGCAGCACGGTCAGCGTCATCCGATCGACCTTGGCCAGGTCCACTCGATCGCCGGCGCACGTTGGCTTGAGCCAGGCGCCCTCGCGCTCGTAGCGCCAGCGGTCCTGGTTCGTCGCGACGAGCGGCATCCAGATCCGCGCCGCGCACCGATTCAGCGCGCCGAAGATCAGGTCGAAGCCTGGGCCGTTCGCTCCCTCCTGCAGGCGCAACCGAAAGACCGCGAGGTGCTCGCCACCGAGCAGCAGGTCGGCCGTCAGGTGGGATGCTGCCGCCAGGGCACCGGCGGCGAATCGGTACTCCAGGTCATCGCCCGCCGTGGCCGCGTAGTACCAGGTCGCGCCGCGGATCGGCGCGGCGGTCTCCTCGCGCCCAAGGCTCCCGATCATCTCCCGCGGATCCAGGCGCAGCACGACGCGATCGGTCGCCGTCATTGTGACGAACCTCGTCTCCTTCGCTGCTCGGACGGGTCGACGCACGTCGATGACAGCATCTCGGCCGCCCGCGACGGCAGGGAGCATCGAGGATATCGTCCGCGTCGGCCACCCCGCCATTCCTTTACACGCCGCCGCCAATGCCATACTGTTCTCCAGGGCAGCCGACGCGGCGCGGTCGCCGCCGCCTTCGTGCTCACCCCGCCCTGTCGATCGAGACACTACGCCGATGTGCATGGGAGGCTTTGATGGAACTGGCGGTCGCGTCACTGGTGAGCGGCCTGCTCGCGCTCGGCTTCGCCGGATTTCTTACCCGCCAGGTCATCGCCAGCGACACCGGCAACGACAAGATGCGGGGGATCTCGGCGGCCATTCAGGAGGGCGCGGCCGCGTTCCTGCGCCGTGAGTATCGGGCGCTCGCCGTGTTCGCGGTGGTCGTGGCGATCGTGCTCGGCGTCCTGGTCTCGGTCGCCGTGGCGATCTGCTTCATCGCCGGCGCGGCCTGCTCGGCGCTGACCGGGTACATCGGGATGTGGATCGCCGTCCGCGCGAACCTCCGCACCGCCGCTGCCGCTCAGGTTGGGCTCAACCGCGGCCTGCGCGTGGCGTTCTCGAGCGGCGCGGTGATGGGTAGCGTCGTGGTTGGCGTCGGGCTGGTCGGCCTGATCGCCGTCTACCTGATCTTCGGCGACCCGAACACGATAGCCGGCTTCTCGTTCGGCGCCTCGTCGATCGCGCTGTTCGCGCGCGTCGGCGGCGGCATCTTCACCAAGGCGGCGGACGTCGGCGCGGACCTGGTCGGCAAGGTCGAGCAGGGCATCCCGGAGGACGACCCGCGCAACCCGGCCGTCATCGCCGACAACGTCGGCGACAACGTCGGCGACGTCGCCGGCATGGGCGCCGACCTGTTCGAGTCGTACGTCGGCTCGATCGTCGGCACGCTCGCGCTCGCGACGGCGGCCATGGGACTGACCGGCCAGGTACTCCCGCTGGCCGTCGCCGGGGTCGGGATCCTCGCCTCGATCATCGGGACGTTCTTCGTCTCGGTCCGCGAGACCGCCGACTTCGGCGGCCTCCTCTGGGCGCTGCGGCGCGGGATTCTTGTGGCCGGCGCCCTCGTCCTGGTCCTGACGTTCCTGCTCGTCCAGCTCCTCGGGGTCGAGATGGGCGCGTACTGGGCGATCGTCGCCGGCCTCGTCGCCGGGATCGTGATCGGGCTCGGGACTGAGTACTACACGTCGTACGAGTACGCTCCGACCAAGGCGATCGCCGAGTCGTCCCAGACCGGCGCGGCGACGACGATCATCCGCGGCCTGGCGGTCGGGATGATGAGCACAGTCCTCGCCACGGTCGTGCTCGCCATCAGCATCCTGGCCGCCTACTACTTCGCCGGGCTGTACGGCATCGGCCTGGCCGGGGTCGGGATGCTGTCGACGCTCGGCATCACGCTCGCCACCGATGCCTACGGGCCGGTCGCCGACAACGCCGGCGGCATCGCCGAGATGGCCGGGTTGCCGCACGAGGTCCGCGAGCGGACCGACGCGCTCGACTCGCTGGGGAACACGACCGCCGCCACCGGTAAGGGCTTCGCCATCGGCTCGGCCGTCCTGACGGCCCTCGCCCTGATGGCCGCCTACGCCACCGCGGTCGGCATCACCACGATCAACCTGCTCGATCCCACGGTGATCGTGGGCGTCCTACTCGGCGCCATGCTGCCGTACGTCTTCGCGTCGTTGACGATGACGGCCGTCGGGAAGGCGGCATTCGACGTCGTGAACGAGGTCCGGCGCCAGTTCCGTGAGAAGTCCGGCCTGATGGCCGGCACCGAGGCCCCCGAGTACGCCACGTGCGTCGACATCGCTACCAAGGCGGCCCTCCGCGAGATGATCGTGCCCGGCGCGCTCGCGGTCGTCTCGCCGGTCGTGATCGGCCTGGTGCTCGGGCCGGAGGCGCTCGGCGGGATGCTGATCGGCGCGATCGTGAGCGGCTTCCTGCTGGCGGTGATGATGGCCAACTCGGGCGGCGCCTGGGACAACGCCAAGAAGTACGTCGAGGCGGGCGCCTACGGCGGCAAGAACTCGCCATCGCATCACGCGACCGTCGTCGGCGACACCGTCGGCGACCCGTTCAAGGACACGTCCGGACCGTCGCTGAACATCCTGCTGAAGCTGATGTCGATCGTGGCGCTGGTGTTCGCCCCGCTGTTCGCGCGCTGAATGAGTGCCGGGTCGGAAGTCCGATGTGCGTCCGGCAGTTGATGTGAATCGGACTAGAGTTTACCGTAGGTTAATCTTGCATTAACGTCGTTTACATCGGTATCGTCCTAATCACCACCCGCCGCGGCGGGGCGCCGCGGCCTCCCCCAGGGCTGGCCGCGGGTCCACCGCGGCACGCTGGAGCGAGCGATGCTGGAAGATGTCGTCGAGGGCGCGGTCGAGAGCCTGACCGGCGCCTGGGGCCTGGGACTGGTTGCCGTCGCGGGCGGCGCGCTGCTGATGAGCAGGGCCGGGCGTCCGACCGTCAAGGGCGCGATCCGCGGTTGGCTCGCGGGTCGGGACAAGGCGGCCGAGCTCGGAGATCAGGTGCGGACGTTCGCGGCGGAGACGGGCGAGCGCATCCAGGACCTGTACGCGGAGGCGAAGGCCGAGGTGCGGGCCGAGGCGCCCGAGCCGGCTCGGGCGTAAGGTCATGGGACGGGAACAAGGCCCTCGCTCGAACGTCGTCGGGTGAGGGCCTTCGCCGTGCGTACAGCCGCGGGGAGGGGCGCCGCCGTCTCCCTATACAGCCGGGTCGGCGGTCGCTAGAATGGGGCCGGGGAGCGACGCAGCGCGGCGGTGGGGCCGGACCTGATCGAGCGGATCAGATTCGACTCCGTGCGTGAGAGCGGAGAGTCGCATGACGGACGAGGATTGATGATCGACCTGGCCAGCCGCATTCGGGACGTCCCGGACTTCCCTCAGAAGGGTATCGTCTTCAAGGACATCACCACCCTGCTCAAGGATGGGCGGGCGTTCAAGCAGACCCTCGACGAGCTGACCAGCCGCGTCAGGCCGTGGGACGTCGAGGCCGTCGTCGGTATGGAGTCGCGCGGCTTCATCTTCGCCGCCCCGATCGCCTATAATCTCGGGGTCGGGTTCATCCCGGTCCGCAAGCTCGGCAAGCTGCCGGCCGAGACGATCACCGCCGAGTACGCCCTGGAGTACGGGACGAACACGCTGGAGCTCCATGTGGACGCGATCCAGGAGGGCCAGCGCGTCCTCGTCGTCGACGACCTGCTCGCCACCGGCGGGACGGTTGGCGCGACGATCGACCTGATCGAGCGGCTCGGCGGTGAGGTCACCGGGACGGCGTTCCTGGCCGAGCTGACGTTCCTCCAGGGACGTAGCCGCCTCGAGGGCTATCGCGTCACGAGCCTGATCACGTACTGAGCCGCCTACACCTCATACGCCACGCCTGCTTCGGCAGCCTGCTTCACCGGTCGGGGCTCCGGCCGTTCGCACGCCCGCGCGGCAGCGCGGGGCGCCGCGCGGGTGTGGTGGGGTACGGGACGTCGGGCACCACCATCAACCCTTCGTCGGACCGGCCAACAGTGCGGGTCCGACCGCGCTGCCAGAGGCGGGCGGTCAGCGCGCAGACGACGGCGTCGAGCTGGTGCTCGGATGCATCCGAGTGGTCGAGCCCCGGCACCAGCGGCTGGAGCGCGGCGTGAATGACGCGCCGCCCGGCCCGGCTGCGCTTCCCGCCGGTGGGGAGGCCGAGCAGGCGGAGCGTCGCGAACGGGTACACCTCGAGGGGCCGGCGCCCGGCCGCCCGGAGCGCGTCGGCCAGGCGGATCCCGCGCCGAGCGAGCACCTTGATCAGCGCCGTCGCCAGGGTCGGGATGCGGCCGCGCGCCAGCTCGCGCTCGATCTCCCGGCTCCGCGTGCCGGGATCGTGGCGGCAGCGGCACGCGTCGTCCAGGCAGCAACGGCCGAGCGGCAGGGTGAGCGGCGCATTGATCGCGATGGCCGCGTCGGGAGGCAGCGTCGCGGCGAGCGCCAGGATCGTGGCGTCGGTGTCCAGCGAGCCGAGGTGGACGAGCCGATCGCCGTCGAGGATGGCGACGCCGGTCTCGCGATGCTCGACTCCGGCCAGGTCGATGCCGAGGCAGAAGGATGATGGCGAACGAACGAGCGCGAGCCGCGTGGGAGTGGCCAAACGGTTTCATTGTGCCAGAACGCGCGTTTTGATGACTCACCAGCGCAACCGTCCGTGCGTTCGGGCTCGGCCACTCGTCGTCCTCCTGCCGGTCGGCTCCCCGGCTTGGAGTGCGACCCGCCACCGCCCGGCAGCCCGAAGATGGTCTCCATGCCTCACTCGCGCAGGATGTCGATCAACACGTCCGGGGCAGTCCCGGCCATCGCCCCTCCACATTCACTCGGACCGGTCCTCGACGCACGTCGTCCGCGATTGTGCGCGAGCGCAGCCGGCCGCGCGCCAAATCACGGACACCCGGGCATCGGTCGCGAGCGTGGCCGTGTCGACCGCCGGGCGCTTGCGTCGGCCAGATCCTCTCGCGGCGTGCGTGGCCGCGGCGATCAGAGCGGCGGGCGCGACGGACGGCCGACGAGCCCGGCGGTGGCGGGAACCGGGATCGGTCCCTCGCGGCCGGGCGGATCGAAGGCGGGCTGCCGCGCCTGGGTCGCGCTTCGGCCGGATGGTCGGCGAAAGCCGGCGAACGCGAGCCCACCGATCGCAGCCCAGGCGATGGCGCTCGCCGCCATTCCCCGGACGAACGACGGCGGCTCGAAGCGCAGCTCGACGACGTGATCGCCCGGCGGCAACGCCACGGCCCGCATCACGGTGTTGGCGCGCTCGACCGATGCGTCGCGGCCGTCGACGACGGCGCGCCAGCCGGGGTCGTACGCGTCGGACAGGACGAGGTAACCGCCGGCCGGCGCGCTCGCGCGGACCACGACCCGATCCGGCTCGTCGATCTCGATGGCGGCGGGCTGGAGGGCAACCGTGGCGTCCTCGCGGACGCGTGCGCCGGGTCCGGGCGACATCGAGCCCGGGGCCTCCGGCGCCTGTTCGTACGTGGCCTCGTGGTCCGGGGCGCCACGACCCGTCACTCTGGCCCGCTCGATCAGCACCTCGCGCAGTGGATCGACGGTCCCATCGGTCAGGTTGACGATCGCCCATTCTTCGGGCGGGATGATCCTGGCGCGCGGGACGACGAACGCGCGAGGCAGGACATCGCGGTTCTCGTAGATCGTCGCCCGGTCGTTCTGGTACGCCACGGCGTACTTCTCGCGGTGCGACGCCAGCACCGAGTCGACCTTCCCGCTCCCTCCATCTACAAGCCCGAGCCCCTGGAGCCGGAACGTCCCGGTCCGCGCGACGACGCGGACGACGACGCGCTCGACGAGGCGGGGCGCGGCGAGCGGCAGGTCGGCCACGAACACGTCACGGTGGTGGACGCGCTTGTCGGCGTCCATGGCCCGCCAGACGTGGCCGACCGCCGGGCGCGCGTGGGCGGCCTCCCCGGGGCGCCCCTCGGCCGTCTCGTGGCCGGCACGCACGAGCAGGGTCTCGGGCGGCACGCCGCCGCCCTCGACAGTCAGCACGGCGACGGTTTCGCCGGTCGCCAGATCGGCGCCGCCGTCGAGCGCGCCGAGCAGCCGCAGCCGATCCGTCGGGGTCGGCGCGACGCGGAACGCTTCGTGGCCGAGCGGACCGCGCGCCGTGGCGTCGACGAGCGGGCGGCCGGGGTCGAACAGGATGCCCTGGGCCTCGACGCGCGAGACGAGCCCGCGGTACTCGACGACGTAGCGGACGTTCCAGAGATCGAGCAGGTCGTCCTCGACGTCGTTCACGCGGGTCCAGTAGTGGACGAGCCGGCTGGGCGGCAGGGAGCTGTAGCCGTAGGCCTGGGCGACGCCGAACAGGGCGGGCCAGCTGGAGATGGCGGCATCCGTCCGCCCGAGGACGAGCGTTCGCTAGTCACCGGGCTGGTCGCGGAGGAAGCGCAGCGGGCCGGCCG
>JALYGH010000290.1 GCA_030777205.1 Chloroflexota bacterium | reverse complement strand
TCTCGGGGGGCAGCAAGGGGGACAGCCGCTCCCACTGCTGGTCGGTCAACTCGCCTCGATGTGCCATACCAACCGTGCAGCAAATTCCGGCCCACCCACCTGGTCGGTATGCGTACACGCCCTAGCGACGCCCGGCGGTGCGGGCAGGCGGCACGGCCGTCCGAGCTCTACGGCGTCGGGCTCCAGCGAGCCGCGACGATCCGGAGGAGCTCGCGGAAGTCGGCGCGGTCGTCGGCGGTCAGGCGGGGGTCGGCCAGCACGGCGGCGACCAGCCCGAGCGTCGGCTCCCAGCTCCCGAGGCGGGCGATCGACTCCGGGCAGAGGCCGGCCGCGACCAGCATCCGCTCGCGGTCGACCGGCCCGAGCTCCAGCGCCGTGGCCAGGTCGAGCACGACGCGGCGGCGGGGCACGGCGCCGTCCGGTCCCGCTCGCTCGAGTCGGTTGACGTAGGCCGGGTCGATCCCGGCCCGCCGGGCGAGCTGGTTCTGGGAGAGCCCGACCCGGACGCGGAAGTCGCGCAGCAGCCCGCCGAACCCGCCCTCGGATGTGGTCACGCCGACAGCATGCCAGGATGTTTGACTTCCAGTCAATAACCGTGGACGGCCTGTGGAAAGCGTGGACAACGCGTCGGAGGTATTGACAGGAGGTCACAGTCGCCGGCGCGGGGCGGTGATATACTGGCCACGTCGCGCCCCGGGGCGCGCCGGAGGCCGTGAAGCCGTGCTCGAGACGGGCGTCGACATCGTGGAGATCGAACGCGTCGCGAGCCTCTTACGGCGCTACGGCGAGCGCTTCCGCGCCCGCGTCTACACCCGCGGCGAGTGGACCGACTGCGCCGGGCGGGTGGAGTCGCTCGCGGCGCGGTTCGCCGCCAAGGAAGCGACGATCAAGGCCCTCGGTTCGCGGGAGCCGGCGTTCCACGAGATCGAGGTGGTCCGTCCCCCGGATTCGCGTCCGCGGTTGCGGCTGCACGGCCGCGCCGCCGAGGTCGCCCGGCGGATCGGCGTGCGCGAGCTGGCCGTCAGCCTCACCCACGGTCGCGAGCACGCCATCGCGTTCGTCGTCGCCGTCCGCACGGGCGAACCGGCGCCGTGGTGGGAGGAAGGCACGTGAGGCCGGCCGGGCCGCGGGCCGACCGGCCGGAACCTCGCGGCCTACAGGTTCGCGAGGCGGCCGGCGACGAGCGCCAGCCAGGCGCCGAGCGAGGCCGTCACCAGGTGGACGTCGCCGAGCGAGAACGGCGGCTCGCCCGGCCCCACGGGCTGCACCGCCTGGACAAGCGAGGCGGCGGCGACGGCCAGGATCAGGTAAATTGGCAGGCTGCTCGGGCGGCGCCCGACGATCAGGAAGAACAACGCGCCGTTCACCACGCCGATGAGCGGCGTGATGACGAGCCAGACGGGCACGATGCCGAGCAGGGATTCCATCATGGGCGGCCGAGGCGTCGCGCGACCGCACGCGACGCCACCCGTCAGGGTACGACGCGAGCGGCCGGGTGTCGAGGGCCGGTTCGGGTGGTTGCGGGCACTGTTGGCGGCCGGGGGCGGCCGGCACGGTGAGCCTGGTGCGCGAGTGGAGCGTTCGGAAGCGAGCCCCGGCCGCGGTGCTGGATCGCCTGGGGGTCGATTCGCCGCTGCTCGCCCAGCTCCTCGTTAATCGCGGCGTGGCGTCGGCGGCGGACGCTCGCGCGTTCCTCGCGCCGACGTGCGACGAGCCACCGGACGGCTCCGCGCTGGCCGGCCTGGGGCCGGCCCTCGCGCGCATCGAGACCGCTGTCCGGCGCCGCGAGCGGATCGTCGTCTACGGCGACTACGACGCCGACGGCCTGAGCGGCGCGACGTTGCTCGGCCGGGCGCTGCGGGCGGCCGGCGCCGAGGCCACGGTGTTCATCCCCCACCGCGAGCGCGACGGCTATGGGTTGAACGCGACGGTCCTGGAGCAGCTGGCGCACAAGGCCGTCGGCCTGGTCATCACGGTCGACTGCGGCGTGAGCGGCGTGATGGAGGTCGCCGCCGCGCGCGCGGTCGGCCTCGACGTCATCGTCACCGATCACCACGAGCCGCCGGCCGTGCTGCCGGATGCGCTCGCCATCGTCAACCCGCGACGCGCCGACTGTCCGTACCCATTCAAGCAGCTCGCCGGAGCCGGCGTCGCCCTGGCGGTCGCCCGGGCAATCGTCCGCCGCTTGGTGCCCGAGCGGCGCTGGGATGAGCTGGACGACCGGCTCCACGAGCTGGCGACGCTCGGGACGGTGGCCGACATCATGCCGCTGATCGGCCCGAACCGGGCGATCGTGCACCGCGGCCTGCGGGTGATGAACCAGCGGCCGTCGGCCGGCCTGCTGGCGCTGTTCGAGCGGGTCGGCGCCCGCCCCGGCGAGGTGGACGCCAGCACGGTCGCCTTCAAGGTGGCGCCGCGGCTGAACGCCCCGGGCCGGATCGCGGACGCGAGCGTGGCGCACCATCTGCTTGCGGCGCCGGACCCGGGCGTCGCGGGGCGGCTCGCCGCCGAGATCGAGGCGCTCAACGACCGGCGCAAGGACCTGCTCGCCGACGACCTTGCCCGTGCCCGTGACGAGGTGCTGGCGCTCGGGGCCTCGTTGCCCCCGGCCGTCATCCTGTGCGGCGACTACAACCTCGGGCTGCTCGGCCTGCTGGCCGCGCGCCTGGCCGAGGAGACGGGGCGGCCGGTCGCGGTGCTGAACCGTGCCGCCGACGTCTGCCGAGGATCGGTCCGCGGCATCCCCGGCTTCGACACGATCGCCGCCGTCCGTGCCTGCCACGCGCTGCTCGAACGGTACGGCGGGCACCGCGGCGCGGCCGGGCTCAGCGTGGCCGCCGACCGGCTGAGCGAATTCGAGCGGGTCTTCCTGGCCGCGGCCGAGGAGGGGCTGAGCCGGGTCGCGGCGCCGGAGCCCCCCCTCGCCGATTGCCGGCTGCGCCCGGAGACCGTCACCTGGGATCTGACGATGCTGCTCGGGCGGCTGGAGCCGTGCGGCGAGAGCAATGCCGCGCCGCGCTTCGAAACGCGCAATCTGTACGTGCTGGAGAGTCGCGTCGTGAGTGGCGGGCACGTCCGCCTGACGCTCGGGGCGCCGGGTACTCGACTGGCGGGGATCGCGTTCAACGCGGCCGACGATGGCCCCCGGGCCGGGCAGGCGATCGACGTGCTGCACCGCGTCCGCCGCAACGTCTGGAAGGACCGTCGATCGGTCGAGCTTGAAGTGATCGGCTGGCGCCCGGCACGCGCCTGATTCGCTCGTCCGGGCCGTCGTCGACTCGTGGTCCGACGCACTCGGACCACGTCGGCGCCTCGCAACTTCCTGCCAGAGGCACGGCGGCGAGGCGAGAGGAGCCGGCCGGTGTCGACGCCGAAACGCGCGTCACTCTGTGCTCGGATCCTCGTGCCCGCGCCGGACCTGGTGGCCTTGCCATGCGGTACGTTGCGACATCGGCGTCGAGCTGCTCAATCAGGGGCGGACGCGCGACAGGTCAGCTCTTCCTGGTAACTATGGCCCGGCGTGCAGCCGGCATCGTCCGATGGCGTCGGTCGCCACAATGGGGCATCGCAAGCAAGCGCGCCTCGCGTACGTCCGAGGCCGGCCCGTACGATGGCCAGCCAGGCGCGATCCGGCCCTACTTGCGAGCCACCGGTGCCATTCCAGCGGCAGGTCATGCGGCGTGCTGCCGTCCGGCAGGTCGGCCAACCTGCTCCGGTAGCCACTCCCCGCTATCGGGGCAGGTTGGTACAGTTTCTCTGCGCGGGTCGCGGCTTGTGGCTCGACGTACCGGCTGGCGATGATGGCGCTGACGATCACCAGGAACGCCGTGCAGGTTCGCTCGCTTGGGCCCGCGGCGGCGCCTGGCGGGACGATGCCCGGCGCGTGGGCGAGGGCCGCGTGACGGGCATCGAGAATGTCGGGTCCTGGTGGCCGTCGTCCGCAAGCGTCGAGCAGGGGAGGGAGGTACCCCGTGGACGGTGCACGGCCGGACCTGATCTGCGTCTCGCATCTCTGGTGGAACTCGGTCTGGCAGCGGCCGCACCAGCTCCTCTCGCGGCTCGCCCGCCGATACCGAGTGCTTTGGGTCGAGGAGCCGCACATCGAGGTCGGTTCGCCGGCCGACGAGTTCGTCGTCACCGAGGAGCGGCCCAACCTCTCCGTCGCCCGGCTGGTGTATCGCGGCGACGAGGCGACGTTCCGGCGTTGGTACGACGAGAAGCTGGAGCGGATCGGCGCCAGGCGGATGACCATGCCGGACGGGCTGCGCGAGACGAACTTGCTGTTCGGGAGCCCCGTCCAGGCGCGGCTCGAGCGCGACCTGCTCACGTACGTGGCGCCCCGACGCCGAGGTCCGATGGTGCTGTGGCTGTACACGCCGATGGCGGCACAGTTCATCGACCTCCTCGCGCCGGAGCTGGTCATATACGACGTGATGGACGACCTCGGCGCGTTCGAGTACGCGCCTCCGGACCTGGTGCAGCGGCGTGAGGCTCTCCTCGCGCGGGCGGACCTCGTCTTCGCGGGCGGTCCGAGCCTCCACGCTGCCGCCCGGGCACACCGTCCGGACGCCCACCTCTTCCCCAGCGGCGTCGAGCAGCGGCACTTCGCGCGCGCCCTGGAGGAGGATCTG
>JALYGH010000289.1 GCA_030777205.1 Chloroflexota bacterium | reverse complement strand
CGCCTGGTCGGAGTACGCCGTGCGCTTTGTCTTCGGCGGGTCCGTGACGGTGCTGGCCGGGCTGATGGCGCACTGGTTCGGTCCGGTTGTCGGCGGACTGTTCCTGGCATTTCCGGCGATCCTGCCGGCGAGTGTCAGCCTCGTCGCGCGGCATCGGGGCTCGGAGGAGGCGCGGGACGATGCCCTCGGCGCGGCGCTCGGGAGCGTCGGCCTGCTCTCGTTCGGCGCGCTGGTCTGGCCCCTGGGCGAGCGTTGGTCGCCCTGGCTGGTGCTGCCGGTGGCTGGGTTCGTCTGGTTCGCGACGTCGACCTTCGTTTGGTGGCTGGCGTGTTCGACGAGCATGAGTGCACCGGCGTCGAGCGCGCAGGATGGGGGCGGGCCATCTCCGCCGCGGAATGATCGACGTAGCGAGAAGGACGCGAAGGGATCCGCGACAGGACCGGACACGTTCCGCCGATAGGCGCAGTCCGTAGGCGCAGCCTCTCGTTTGCGCGGCCTGTCTCCGCCGACCGCCTTGTTGAATGTCCCCGAGCGTGTAGGATCGAATCCGAGGCCGTCATCGCCTCCGTCAAGAGTCGGCGGTCGCCGTGCTATCATCGGCGGGCCGCCGGGCGGCTCGGGCGGGACGACAGCCGGCCCAGGCGCGGGCGCGCGCTGGGTAGTCGTCTCGGGGAGCGGCGGGCGGCGTACTCTGAGCGTGAGGCCCCCACCATGAGCGACATCCGGCCCAATCGCGTCAAGCAGAAGCTCGCCGCCGGCGAGGTGGCGATCGTCCTCGGCGGTGTCAACGACGCCGACACCATCGACCTGCTCGGCCCGCTCGGCTTCGACGGATTCTGGCTGGAAGGCGAGCACGGCCCGGTCGACTTCGGCGACATCGCCGACCTGACCCGGGCCTGCGACCTCTGGGGCGCCACCTCGATCGTGCGCGTCCACCAGAACGAGTACGGGGTCATCTACCGTACGCTCGACCGGGGCGCGATGGGCGTCGTCGTGCCGCACGTGAACACCCGCGCCGAGGCGGAGAACGTCGTCGAGGCGGGCAAGTTCGCGCCGCTCGGCAAGCGCGGCATGTTCACCAGCCGCCAGGGCTACGGCGTCCCCGACTATTTCGCCCGCGCGAACGACCAGACGCTGCTCGTCGTGCTGATCGAGGACATCGCCGCCGTCCGCAACCTCGACGAGATCTTGCAGGTCGACCAGATCGACTGCTTCTTCGTCGCCCCCTCCGACCTGGCCACCTCGATGGGCAAGATCGGCCAGCTCGACGACCCCGAGGTCCTGCAGACGATCGACGGCGCGCTGGAGAAAATCGTCAGGGCCGGCCGCGCGGCCGGCACACTGACCAACGACGCCAACGTCGAGAAGTACGCCCGCCTCGGCGTGCGGATGCTGATGACGTCGGCGATGCCGTGGATCTCGGCCGGGTTGCAGGAGTTCACCCGTCGCGCCCAGGCCGGCGCCCGACAGTCTTGAGCGGGGGAGGGGCGCCCGTGTCGCCGTCGAACCTGCTCATCCTGATGGCCGACCAGCACAACCGCCAGCTCATGGGCTGCGCCGGCCACCCGGTCGTCCAGACGCCGAACCTCGACGCCCTCGCGGCGCGCGGCACCCGCTTCGCGAACGCCTACACGAACAGCCCGATCTGCGTGCCGGCCCGCGCCGCCATGGCCACCGGGCGCTACCCGCACCAGATCGAGTGCTGGGACAACGCGGCGCCGTACACCGGCACCCCGCCGAGCTGGGGGCACCGCCTGACGGCCGCGGGTCACCAGGTGACGACGATCGGCAAGCTCCACTTCCGGAGTGCGGCCGACGATACGGGTTTCCCCGACCAGCGCGTCCCGCTCCACTGCCACGAGGGGGCCGGGGACTATCAGGGGCTGCTGCGCGCGGACATGCCACCCCGCGCTCAGCACCGCAAGTACCTGCTGACCGCCGGCGCCGGCGACTCGGAATACCTTCGGTACGATCGCGAGATCGCCGCGCAGGCCTGCCGCTGGCTGCGCGACGAGGCCCACGGCCAGGACCGCCCGTGGGCGCTGACGGTGTCCTTCATCTGCCCGCACCCGCCGTTCGTCGCGCCGGCCGAGTACGTGGCGATGTACCCGCCCGAGTCGGTCATCCTGCCAGTCGGCTGGCGGGAGGAGGAATGGGTCCGCCATCCGGCCTTCGAGCTGCGGCGGCGGATCATGACGATCGACACCCCCCTCGACGAGGCCGAGCTGCGCCGGGCCATCGCGGCCTATTACGCACTCACCACGTTCATGGACGACCAGGTCGGGTTGGTGCTCCAAGCGCTCCGCGACGAGGGCTTCGAGGACGAGACCGTCGTGCTGTACACGAACGACCACGGCGACATGGTCGGCAAGCACGGGCTCTGGTACAAGAGCGTGATGTACGAGGACTCGGCCGGCGTCGCAATGATCGTGGCCGGGCCGGGCGTCCCGGCCGGCGCCGTCTCCGAGACGAACGTCAGCCTCGTCGACGTGTTCCCGACGGCCCTGGACGTCGTCGGCGTGGCGACCGCCCCCGAGGACGCCGACCTGCCCGGGGTCTCGCTCCTGGAGCTCGCGCGCGAGCCCGAGCGGCGCTCGCGGACGGCCTTCAGCGAGTTCCACGCCAGCATGTCGGCCAGCGCGATCTTCATGGTGCGCGGCGACCGCTACAAGCTCGTCTACTACGTCGGGATGCCGCCCCAGTTGTTCGACCTCGAGACCGACCCGGACGAGCGCGTCGACCTGAGCGCCGATCGGGCCCACGCCGACGTCCTGGCGGCCTGCGAGCGCGAGCTGCGCGCGATCCTCAACCCGGAGGAGGTTGACTGCCGCGCGCGGGCCGACCAGCAGCGGCGGATCGCGGCGGCCGGCGGCGCCGCGGCGATCATCGCCGGCGGCGTCAAGTTCACCCACTCGCCGCCCCCGGCCCAGTTCGTCGGCTGATGCGCGACCCGGCGGGAATAATCGTGGGCCCGCGGCGTTAAGGTTTGCGGGCGAACGATGAAGGCGACGACCGAACCGCGGCCGAGGAACGACTGGCTGAGTGTCGAGACAGCGTCGAAGCGCGCGGCGCGCGGCGCGGCTAGCGCGGGC
>JALYGH010000288.1 GCA_030777205.1 Chloroflexota bacterium | reverse complement strand
GGCCAGCTCGGCGTGGATGCGCGGGGCGCCGTACGTGCCGCGGCTGCCGGCGTGGATGGTCCGGATCGTGGCCGTCAGGGCCGCGTCGGCGACCGCCCGCGCCGACGGCGGCCGCGCCCGCCAGGCGTAGAAGCCGCTCGTGGACACGCGCAGCACGCGGCACAGCCGGGCAACCGGGTGGGTCACCTTCTCCGCCTCGATGAACCGGAACCGGCTCACCGGGTCGCCTCCTTGGCGAAGAAGGTGGCTGCCTTTCGGAGGATCTCCCGCTCCTCGCGCAGCACCCGGTTCTGCCGACGCAAGCGGGCCAGCTCCTCCCGCTCGGCGGTCGTCAGGCCATCGTGGCGACGGCCTGCGTCCAGGTCCGTCTGGCGCACCCAGTTGCGGATCGCCTGGGCCGAACAGCCCAGGTCACGCGCCAACTGCTCCGCTGTCCGCTCCCCCGACCGGACCAGCCGGACGGCCTCGGCCCGGAACTCAGCCGGGTACGGCGGATGACTTCTCGGCATGTGGACTCCCTCCTCGGGGACCTGCGTCCCCAATCTTAGGTGTCCACGGGACCGGGTCAACTCCACGGGCCGCGCACGCTGCTGCCAGCTCCTCGAGGTTCTGGTTGTCCAGCAGCTGCATCCCCATCGCGACCAACGTCAGGACGTGGATCGGCTGACGCGGGGCTTCGAACGCGTGCTGGCGGACGTCGCTGACCCCATCGCAGCCGAGCAGGGCCACGCCGCGCTCCTTCAACCACGGAGCTGCCTCGTGGTGGAGGCCGGCCAGCGCGACGTGGGCATCCCAGGGGCCGAGGGCGTTCCGACGGGCGTGCCGGCCGGTCCGGACGAGCAGGATGTCGCCAGTTTGCACGCGCAGCCCGGCCGCCGCCTCGGCGCCCTCGAGCTCAGCGACGGTGATCGCGTGATCGAGCTCGAGCCAGTCGATACCCAGGTGGCGCGGGATGTCGAGCAGGACGCCGCGTGACACGATGCCATCCTGGCCGATCGTGATCGTGTTTGCGCGGGCTCCCGTCGAGCTGACCAGGCTGCCCGGGCGGCCGTTGTACATCTTCCCCTGCCAGACGAAGTGACAGAGGCCATCCAGGTGCGAGTAGGCCGCCCCATGCGGGGAGATGGCCAGATGGTCCGCCGTCCACGCGATCTCCTCATCGACGACATCGCCGGCCCGCACCATGAAGTGCGCTGCCGGTGACGGGTTATCGATGTCCGCTACAGTGTTGATCGGATGGGCGCAGCTGACGGTGAAGCCCTCGCGGACGAGCCCGGCCGCCCGGACTCGGTGCTCGGGCGTGATGAGGTTGAGGGTGCCGCGCTCGTCGTCGGCGCCCCAGCGCCCCCAGTTGCTGCAGCGGTCGAAGAGCGCTTGGAACGCCTCGACGCCGAGGCGCTCGGTCCGGTGCTCGGTCACATGCTCCTCTCGCGGACGTAGGCCCGGTCCGCGTCCGTGACCGGCCCGTGCCTGGTCGCGGTGATCACGTCGCACCTCCTCGCTCGACGGTCTGCTCCTCGATACGGTAGTAGTTCTCGAGACCGATCGTGTCTTCGATCGCCCTGCGGGTGGCGACCGCCTCGTCCGGGCCGAGTCCGACAACGCCGGTCTCCTTCAGCCGCTCCAGCATCGTCCGCACAGCGCGATAGGTGACGATGATGCTGCTGATCGCGTCGGCGTCGACCTTGTACCCCATTTCCTCGAGCTCGGTCGTGCTGAAGACGGGCCGCCCCACGCGGTTGCCAGAGCTGTTGACGTAGACCAGCGGGACGTTGCAGTCGCGCGGGGCGCGCCGCGCCTCGTCGGCGTCATTGGGGAACAGCATCACCATGTCGGCGTCGGCCTCGGCGTACAGGTTGGCGCGGCGGACGCCCTCCTCGTAGCCGTGGGTCTTCATCGAGTCGGTCCGGGCGATGAGCACGAAATCCGGGTCCCGCCGGGCCTCGGAGGCGAAGCGGATCTTCTAGGCCATCTCCTCGGCCGGGATGGTGTGCTCACGGTAATCGCGGTGGTAATGGGCCCGCTTCGGGAAGACCTGGTCCTCGATGTGGATCGCCGCCACGCCGGCCCGCTCAAACTCGCGGACCGTCCGCATGACGTGGAGCGGGTCGCCGTAGCCGGTCCCGGCATCGACGATCAGCGGCAGGTCGACCACCGCCGTGATCCGCCGCGCCGCATCGATCACCTCGGTCATCGTCAGCAGCGGCTCGCTGACCACCAGCGACGAGCCAAGCGCATATCCACCCAGCGCGACGCACGCGAACCCGACCTCCGCCGCAATTCGTGCCGTGAGCGGGTCGAAGCAGACCGGCGCAACGATCAGCCCGGGCCGCTCGATCGCCCGGCGCAGGCGAGTCGTCGCTCGCTCCATGCTCAGCCGCCCCTGTCGGCCGCGATCGGGATCTCCAGGTCGACCAGCGGGCCGTGCTGCTGGCCGCCGAAGACGTCGGTGTCGCCGACGTCGCCGGAGACGATCGGGCGGGGGATCGAGGCCTTGAGGGCCAGCGCCCGATCGTGCTCGAAGAACAGCACCTCCTCGACCGGGACGCGGTATAGGCGGGCGAACAGCTCCCGGCTGATCGCGCCGCTCCGCTTGACCTGCTCGTACGTCTCGACGTCGGCGAACACGATGTCGAACGTCAGGGTGAACGGGCCGGCGTTCTTGGCCCGCACCAGCTTGGCCAGCTGCCACAGCTTCGGCATCAGCGGCCCCCCGCCGCGCCGACCAACGCGGGCTGCCCGACGTCGACGTACTCGACCGCGAACGGTTCGCACGGGTCGTCCAGCTCAAGCAGGTGGTTGACGCAGAAGCGATAGACCGGCCCGCCGTCGAGCTCCGGCGGCGAGTAGGGGAAGGCCCAGTTGCTGATTAGCCCCTGCCACTCCGGGACCCAATGGTGGAGACCGGTGTGCCAGGCGACGTTGAGAACGGCCCGCGCCTCTTCGGCGGTCCGGCCGACGACCTCGCAGACGAGGCCGATCTCGTGGCCGTCGATCCGGTCCTCGGGCTCGAGCGGGCCCATCGACCCGTTCTTGCCGTAGACCCGGAACAGCAGCCGGTAATCGCGATCGATCTTCAATCCGAGGCTGGCCGCCGACTTCGTGGCGATCGTCTCGCGCAGGCCTTCCAGGAAGCGGTCATGCTGGCGCAGGACGACCGGGTCGCGGACGCCGGCGATCGCGACGAAGCGGTGCCCGAGGTACTCGGCCCCCTCCAGCCGGACGGTGTAGACGTCGGCCGGCACGAACCGACTGCCGGTCACCCGGACGGCGCGGTCGTTCAACGGCGTGTACTCGGCGTCGCTGGTGTCGAGCATACCGGACGGCTCGTACAGGTGGAACGGATCGGCGTTCTCGTACAGGGTGTGGGCGACGACGCTGGTCGGGGAACAGCGCATCTCCGGATGGGGTGGCTCGACGACGAACTCGTCGTCGCGGATCCAGGCCAGCATCGGGTCGGGGTGCAGGCGCTGGACGACGCTGGCCGCGCCGCATTCGAGGATCTTGGCGGCGTGCCAGACCGGGCCCGGTTGGAGGCCGCGCAGCAGCGGCAGCGCGGCGTAAATCGAGGTGTCGCTCGAGCGGCCGGCCACGACCACGTCGGCGCCGGCCTCGAGCGCCCGGATGAACGGCTCGGCCCCCATCTGGCCGACGATCCGCTCGGCCCGATCGACCGTGCCCTCGTCGAATGCCGGCGCCGGGTGGAGCGGGCGGACTCTCCCGCGGCGGAGCTTGTCCTTGAGGTAGTCGCGATCCAGCTCGGCGTGGATCAGCGCCAGGCGGAAGCTGAGCCCCTCCTCGCGCGCGATCTCGAGGATGACGTCGCGGGTGAAGGTCAGGTGGGGATCGCCGCCGGCCGTGCCGGCCGAGCCGACGATCACCGGCGCGCCGGCCGCGCGCCCGGCGCGCAGCATCAGGCGC
>JALYGH010000287.1 GCA_030777205.1 Chloroflexota bacterium | reverse complement strand
GCTTCGGCTACCCGAAGCCCGGATCGGCGAGAAGGCGGGCGATGTCCCGACGGCGCTCCGACTGCCCTTTCGGGGCCGTATGGGAATGTTCCACACCCTCGTGCCCAACCTAACGGAGCAGTACTAGGAGGCCGGGTCACGGGTGTCGTCCACCACAACCGGCAGTAGCATGAGGAGCTGTCGGTCGGACGGGCGTGGGCGTAAGGCCAGACACGCTCGAGACGGCGGAGCGCCCGGCGTGAAGGGGCGCGATGTCCTCCGCGGCATGTTTGCATTCGGCACTGCGGTCGCCTTGGCACCGCGCCTGGACCTGGCCGTACCGGCTGCGCCTGTGGTCGCGGCACCGTCCCCGCCGCGCATCTTCACCAGCGTCGACGTTGCTACGCCCGGGCTGCCGATCCCGCTCGACTGGCTGGAGCTCTCGGTCATGTACGCGGGGGCGTCCTGCGCGCGACCTCGCGGCCCCACGTGGAGGCTGGGACAAGTGTCCGTCGGCCTCAGCGCTAAGGTTTCAGAGGTGCCCGGGCCGGCGCTACTTGGGGCGGAGCACGTTGTAGACGCGAATCGGATCGCGGAAGCCTTTGAGCTCCCGAGGCCCGAGGTACTCGACCTCGACCAGGTCCGCGGTGACGGCGTAGACGGCTTGGCTGATCAGGAGCTGGCCGTCGGCGGCCAGGCTGCAGAGCCGGGCCGCGCAGTTGATGACCGGCCCGAGCGCGGCGTAATCGTAGCGCTCCTTGAAGCCGATCCGGCCCAGGCTGGCCACGCCCAGGTCGATCCCGATGCCGAAGCCGTGCACGTAGGGGTCGCGGAGCTGCCGCCACTTCTCGGTCAGGCAACGCAACTCATCGCGCATCTCGAGCGCCATCCGCACCGCCCGCTCGGCGTGGTCCTCTTGGGGGACCGGATCGTTGAAGAAGACCATCACGCCGTCGCCGGTGAACCGTTCGAGCGTCCCGTCGTACCTGGTGATGAGCTGACCGAGGGCCTGGTAGTACTCCTCCAGCATCTGCATCAGGTGCTGGGGGCGGGCCGTTTCCGCGAAGGCGGTGTAGCCGCGCAGGTCGCAGAATACCGCCGTGATCTCCCGCTCGTGGGACTCGAGGCCTTCCCCGCCTGCCTCTATGATGATGCGCGCGACTTGCGGCGGGAAACCTTGCTGGAATAGGCGATTCTGCGCGTCCAACTCGCGGCCGCGCTGGAGCTGGGCCCCCATTCGGTTGAAGGAGTCGGCCAGGCTCTCCAGCTCGTCGCCGGTCGAGACCTCGATCCGGTGGTCCAGGTCGCCGGCGCCGATGCGCTCGGCGCCGGCCCGGAGCGCCTGGATCGGCGTGACCATCCGGCGGGCCAGCAGCAAGCTGGCGAGGACGGACAGTACCAGGCCGACGGCGAGGAGCACCGCCGTCGTCAGCAGCGAGGACAGCAGCTGCGCCAAGGCGGCCTGGGCCGGCTGCTCAAGTGCCACCGTCCAACCGAGCGGCTCGCCGGTCCAACCCGGTGGTGCGATTGGCGAGTACGCCCGGAAGAGTCGCTCGCCGTAGAGCAGGCCGTGCACGCGCTCGGCCACCGCGCGCTCGACGCCGGCTCGGGCGCGCCGCGCGCCGCTGCCGACGCCCGTGCAGACGCGGTCGAGCGACGCGACATTCGGCCGGTCGCGGACGAGGTCGGGGTCCGGGTGGGCGATCAGCGTGCCGTCGCGGTCGAGCAGGTAGGCGCAGGCGTTCGGGCCGATCTTCACGTCGGAGACGACGTCGCTGGCATACGTCAGGTTGACCTGAACGATCGTCGCGCCGGCCGATGGCGCGCCGACGACCGTGACATCCACGTGCGGGTAGCCGTCCGGGAAGGTGACCGGGCCCAACGTGATCATCCGCGGGCGCGGTTCGGGCATGCTCGCGGTCGCGCAGGCGGGATCCTCGGGGCCGACCTGGTCCATGGCGATGCGGGAGACCACCAGCGACTCGCCGCCGCGGCAGTCGCGGTGGGTGATGCGCGTGACGGCCGGGGCAAGGCGGAGGAGGCTCCGGTAGGCGTGGCGGCGCTCCTCGCCCGCCTCGGCGCCTGCCGCGTCGATTGGTTCGACCGCCCAGATGACCTGCTCAACGATCTCAAGGACGAACTGTCCCACCCGGTCGGCCGCGTCCTCGACCGCCTCGGCCTGGAGGGCGCGGATCGCCCGCTGACCCTGCCACGCGGAGTACAGGTTGAAGGCGCTGCTGGTGAGCAGCCCGCCGCTCACCAGGATCACGAGCACGGCCACGTACTTCCGGAAGAGCCGGCCTCGACGGTCGATGGGGCGCGGCCGGCCCGTCTGGTCGCCATGGGGGGCCGCCAGGGCTGGCTGCATCCGGGCGACCTCCCTACAGGATCTCGTCCAACTGGGCCAGGAGCCCGCGCGGCACCGTGAAGTTGAGATCTCGGGCGGCCTGGCGGTTGAGGACGAGGCTGAAGCGTCGCGCCCGGTCGATCGGCAGGATTCCCGGCGGCACGCCATCCAGGATCTTGACGACGAAGCCGGCGGCGCGTTGGAACATGTCGCGGTAGTTCGGGCTGTAGGCCATCAGGCCGCCCGCCTCGGCCAGCTCGCGTTGGGCGTACATCGCCGGGAGCCGATACTGGGCCGCCAGCGAGGCCACCGGCAGGCGATGGTTGACGATGAACGTGGAGGCCGCCGCGAGCACGGCGTCGGCGCCCGCCGCAACCGCGTCCGCGAAGGCGACCGAGATCTGCGCCGCGCTGCCCGCCGTCTCGATCAGCGGCGCGACCTGCAGCCGATTGGCCGCCTCGTCGAACTCCAGCTGCTCCTGGTCGTCGCCCGGGCTATCGGAGCGCAGGAACATCACGCGCGCGACTCCGGGGAACGCCTCCTTCAGGATCTGCAGCCTCTTGCCGGTGAGCTGGGGGGCGAGCGAGGTCAAGCCGGTCACGTGCCGACCGGGGCGATCGAGGGTCTCGACCAGCTCCGGACCGAGCCCGAGGGGGTCGCTGATGCTGGCCATCACCACCGGAGTTGGCGGGCGCTCCCCCCCGGCTCCCTTAGCGGCGGTCTCGGCCGCTACCCGGACGGTGTCGGTCCCGAACGCGACGAGCACCTCGACCTGTTCCTGCTCGAGGAGCTCCACGGCATGCCGGGCGACATCGCCGCCGCGCGGGACGAGGATGAATCCTTCGCCCTCTTCCCCGAGGTGCCTGGCCAACTCGGCCCGCAAAGTCTGGTACTCGGCCTGGCGGGCGTCGGGCCACCCGGAGTCGAGATAGCCGATCAGAGGCACGCGCGGAGCTCCGGCCGGACCGCCCGGCGCTGCTCCGCAGCCGACCAATTGCAGGGCGGCAGCCGAGATGCCGAGGCCCGCGAGCCGTCGGATGAAGGCCCGGCGATCGCGGCGGGCTGCAGCCGAGCCGACCGCCGGGAACGATGCGTTGCGCCATGGCCGTGCCATCGGACCACCTCCGGTCGATGCACAATGCGGGAGCCCCTCTGCGCGGTTTGAGCGGGTCAACGGGTGAAACGCCGCGGGAGCGCCCTCGAGGACCAGGCTACGGGCTTCCGGCGGCGGGCGCTGTCCCGCCTGGAACCGCCGAGGTGTCCGCTGCGGCACAGTCAGCCCCACGGATGGTCGGCAGTCGCCGATGTAGCGGTTCCCACGGATGTCCCCCGCCCAGGCCCGTGGCGTCTCCATGATCGCGTCATCGAGCCTGACCGGGAAGTGCACCGGCGGGCGCCTGGGGTCGGCAGGTGGATCACGCCCCAGCCACCGCCCCTTCTCCAGCGCCATCTCAACCTCGGCCTGGTCCCAGTCGCTCGATCGAGCGCTCCGACGGCACGAGCAGCAGCTTGTCGTAGATGTGGATGGGGCGGGCGACGTCGTCCCGGAAGCGGTTCTCGATCTTCAGGTCCTCGGGCGCGAACCGGCAACGGACGCCCGTGCCCGACAGGTTAGCGTTCAGCCACTCGGCGGAGTCCTGATCTCCGCTCGCATCGCTGACGAAACAGGATTAGAACTGGTTTGGCCGCCCGACCAGTGAGCGGGCGAAGGTGATGACGATGTCCGGGAGGCCGACGCCACGGAGGAAGACCTCGGGGATACTGCCACCCGAACGATAGAGCGTGTCGACGCCGAGCGTCCAGGGGCCGCGGTGAACCAGAGCGTCGAGCCCCTTGGCCCTACCCAGGTCGAGAGCCCCGAAGATCGTGCCCCAAGCCCTTGCCCCGGTCAGGTTCGCTCCCGATAGGTCCGCCCTGGTTAGGTGAGGCCCGGTCATAAATCGCGGGCCCCACCGGACAGAAGGCCGGCGGGGCCCGGCGTGGCTACCATGGGGTTGTCACACCACGCCAGGCAGGCACGCCGATGGTGCCGCAGGTCTCGCTGCTCATCCTCCTCGGCGACCTGATCGATGCGGTCCCGAGCCCGACGTTCGCGCGGCGGCGCGGTCGCCCGCCGACCTCTCCCGATCGCCTCTTCTTGAAGGCGCTGGTGCTCATGCTGGTGCGCGATGTCGCGACGGTGGATGGGCTGCTGGCAATCCTCGGGCAGCCGACCGCCGAGATGCAGGCCCTCCGCGCGCGGCTGACGCTCACCGGGCGGGTCCCGGTGCGGCGGACCTGGGAACGGCGGCTGAACGCGCTGCCGGCAAGCCTGTCGGCTCGGAGCGCCTGCTTGGGGGCGTACCTGGTGGCGCAGCTCGACCCGTGGGCGGCTGGGGGGCACGCCGCCGCGATC
>JALYGH010000286.1 GCA_030777205.1 Chloroflexota bacterium | reverse complement strand
TAGCTGCTCCTGGCCAGCGGACGGATGGCCGTTCGACCGACCGGGACCGCGCCGTCCCAGATTCGGGCTGGGGCCTCACGAAGATGATAGTCCGTCCGCTCGAAACCCGGTCGGTTGCCCGGCCCCGGGCGGGGCCACCAGCAGCAGGATCCGCAGCCCCTCGATCGCCTCGTCCGGCAGGTGCGCCTCCTGGAGCGGGATGAACACCTGCCCCACTCCTCCGTCTTCGGGGCGTCCTTCGGGTCGATCTGCATGACCCCGTAGAGGCCCTTCGACTTCTGGGTCAGCGAGTTGTGGTGGGAGTGGTAGAGGAAAGCGCCGGCGGCTCCGCCTCGAACTCGTAGGTGAACGTCTCGCCCGGGTTGACGACCGGCTGGGTCGCGTCCGGCACGCCGTCCTGGCTGTTCGGCAGCAGCGGGCCGGGGACCATGCCGTTGTAGGTCCAGGCGTCGATGATCTCGGCGGGGGCCACCTCCCACCTGACGATCTGGGCGGTCAGCTCGAACACCTTGACCCCGTCGACGACCTGCGGCTCGATCTGCTGGTTGCCCTTCGTCTCGCTCGGCACCGTCGCCGCGTGCGAGGGGCCGGCATGCCCGTTGTGAACCTCGGTGACGGCACCATTCTCGGTCTGCTTCCGGGTGACCGTTGTCGCCGTCGAGGGCATCACCTGGGCCGACTGCGGGGTCGCGGCGCTCGTGTCCGGCCTGCCGACGCCCGGTGCTACGACGGTCGTGGCGCTGCCCATCGTCAGCAGCCTCGACTGCGGCACGATCACCATGCCGCCGAACAGGCTCGAGAACAGTCCGCCTTTCCGGACGGACGTCAGGACGAAGAGTGCTACGAACATCCCACGTACGAACTGGGGGTCACACTACCTCGTGGACGCTGACGAGGCGCTCGGCCGGAGTCGCCAGCGGAGGGCTTCGGCTCGAGCGCCTCGGCCCCGAATACGACGATACGGGTCAGGGGCAGGGCATCCAGAATGCCGAGGCTCCCACCATCGGTGCCGCCATCGCCACCTGGAACAGGGCGAAGGTGATCTCGGCGCTGATACCGCCGATGGCATCCGGCATCGGACCGCACTCGCAATCTCAGGAGGCCGCTCCTCGCGTCGCTGCGAGGCGCTTGGTCGTTATGTTTCAGTGACAGAATCGCCCTCTCGCGAGACGTGGCTGTTACCGCCCGAGCCGTAGGATGCCCTTCGTCAAGGGAGCCCGCGGCATGTACGACTGCCAGCCAACGACGCAAGCAGGCAGCGCTCGCCCCGCTGACCCGCCCTCGGCGACGGGAGGCGGCGACGCGGCCGGGCGGGGTCAACTCGCGAAGGTCAACTGTCGGAGCCGTCGACCAGCTTCTACGTGGGAGTAGGTCGCACGGCCGGCGCGGGCTCTCGTCATCTTCTCGGGCGAGCTTCGGCTTGTTCACGGCCAATCGGAATCTCGCGGGGCACCGGGGTGAGGAGCACCGTGGGATCGCCGGTCCGGCCGGAGGAGGAGTACCGGCAGCGATGTGGCTTGGCCAGCCCGCGGCCACGTGTCTGCGTCGGTCGCGATCGTGAGAGGAACGCGCGGCGCCGATCCGGGCAGGACAGATGTGCGTGCCCCCTGTCCGGGCCGGCGTCTGCGCTCGACCCCCACGCTGCGCAGCATCGGAGTACGGGATCGAGGTGGGTAGATGAAGGAGGATCGCGCGGCGGCCCGCCGGCCGAGCGCGCAGCCGGTCGAGTTGTCGCCCGGGGCCGAGGGCCGTGCCCGTTCGGTCCCGCGGCCGTCGCTGACGTCACAGGACATGCGGCGGCTGACGCTGTACAAGTGGCGCTACGCGCTCGAGTCGGCCGGCTTCACGGCCGAGCAGGCGCGCCGCCTGATGTTCCTACGCTGGCTGCACGCGCGACGGGGGGTGGGCCACTAGGGCCGGTGGTCGTCGCGTCCCGGTGGCTGGTGGAGCAGCCGGCGTCGTCACCGGGGCGCCTGCGCGCCTTGCCCGTCCGCTCGGTAGCAGATACGCTATCCTGCGCCCGCCCCTACGACTCTGGGCGGCAGGTGGTCCAGGATGGACGAGTCCAGGATGGACGAGCTGGCGTTCCGCATCCGGGCGGCCGAGCCTGAGGACCTGGCGGCGCTGCGTGGGGCCGTCAACGCGAGCCTGGCGCACCCCGATGGACGGAGCCGCGCGGCGAGCTTCCGGACCGCGCAGCAGCGCAATGAGCTGCTGCTCCTCGAGCGCTACGACGCGCGCGAGCGGAGCTGGGTCATCGGCGGCTACGTCGAGTGGCACATGCGCGTCGACGACACGCTGACCATCCGCGACGTCGGATCGGTCGGCGAGACGCCGCACGCCGGGATCGTCAAGCATCTCATCGACGAGCTCCTCAGGTCGCTCGCCCCCGTCGCGGCCACCTGCGTCGTCCGCCGCGATGCCCAGACCTGGAATGAGATCCTCGCCAGTATCCCCGGGTTCTTCGTCGAGGGGCCGCCGGAGTACCGCCGCCCCCACTACTACAACATCTGGAAGTGGTCGCCCGAGCTGGCT
>JALYGH010000285.1 GCA_030777205.1 Chloroflexota bacterium | reverse complement strand
CCCCCGCGGGATCCCGCCAGCCTACCCCAGCCCTCAGGTTTACGAAAGTAGGCCAGACCCGACAATGAGAGCAGTTCTTGACAGGCACCCGCATGGCGTCGATAATCCGAGGCTCAAGACGTGACTGGGAGTCGACCTCTCGGTCGCGTTTCATTATCGAGGGACGCCGCGACCCGAGGGCTATGGGCGGCGGCCTTGCGCAGATGTCTCGGAAGGACGGAGCCACCATGGCGGAACGTGCGGTATACCTGACGCGCGCGGGATACAAGCGGCTCGACGAGGAGCTGGAACATCTCCGCACTGTCAAGCGGCCGCAAGTCTCCGAGCGCATTCGTCGGTCGAAGGACCGAACCGACGTCGAGGACAACGCCGAGTATGACGAGGCCAAGAGCGAGCAGAGCTTCATCGAGGGACGGATCCAGGAGCTCGAAGCCACGCTCGCGGCGGCGCAGATCATCGGCGAGGGCCCGCCGTCCGACTTCGTCGGTCTCGGCTCGCGGGTGACGGTCAAGGACAGCGACGACGTCGTCGAGGAGTACACCATCGTCGGTTCGATGGAAGCTGACCCGCGCCGCGGCCTGATCTCGAACGAGTCGCCGGTCGGCCGCGCCCTGCTCGGCAAGAAGGTTGGCGAGACCGCGTCGGTCGTCGCGCCCGGTGGCAGCTTCGACCTGTCGGTCGTCTCGATCAATTAAGGCAACTCCTGTTTACGGGCCCCCTGTCCCCCAAAGCTGGGGGCGGGGGGGGGCCGCTCGGTCCGCGCAAACCGGTACACTTCTCGATAGCGGGCGCCCGGGCGATCGGCGAATCGTGGGCGTCGCGCATTCCTGATGACCGGGAGCCTGCCTCCGTGACCGTGACCGGCGGCGAGTCCGCCCCTCGCACGGGCGACCCCGCCCTGGACCAGCCCGCCGACGACACCCCGGAAGAGCGCGACCGCCTCTATCAGCAGCGGCTCGCGAAGCTCCAGAAGCTCCGCGAGGCGGGCGTCGATCCGTACCCGGCCCGCTTCGAGCGGACCGACCTCGCGGCCGATGTCGTGGCGAGTTTCGACGCCGCACCAGGCCGCGTCGTGCGCGTCGCCGGGCGGGTCGTCGGCGGCATCCGCCGCATGGGCAAGGTCACGTTCCTCCACCTCCGCGACTCCTCCGGTGACGTCCAGGCGTACATCCGGCGGGACTCGGTCGGCGATCGGGCCTATGAGCTGCTCGACCTGGTGGACGTGGGCGACTTCCTCGGCGTCGCCGGCGAGACGATGAAGACGCGGACCGGCGAAATCTCGGTCCAGGCCCGCGAGCTCCACATCCTGTCCAAGTCGCTGCGCCCGCTGCCCGAGAAGTGGCACGGCCTGCAGGACGTCGAGACCCGCTACCGCCGCCGCTACCTCGACCTGATCGCCAACCCGGAGGCCATGCAGGTCTTCCGGACCCGCAGCCGGATCGTCCACGCGGTCCGCAACTTCCTGGTCGATCGCGGCTTCCTGGAAGTCGAGACGCCGGTCCTCCAGCCGATCCCCGGCGGCGGCTCGGCCCGCCCGTTCGAGACGTATTACAACGCGCTTGATCGCACCCTGTTCTTGCGCATCGCGCTCGAGCTGTACCTTAAGCGCTGCGTCATCGGCGGCATCGAGAAGGTCTTCGAGATCGGCCGCAACTTCCGCAACGAGGGCCTCTCGCTCAAGCACAACCCCGAGTTCACGATGCTCGAGGTGTACGAGGCCTACGCCGACTACGCGGAGATCATGCGCCTGACCGAGGACCTCGTCGCCATCGTGGCGATGAACGTGCTCGGCAAGCCCGCGATCACCATCGACGGCCGGGAGGTGAGCCTGGCGCCGCCCTGGCCGCGCGTGCCCCTCCGCGACGCCATCTACGAGCAGACCGGCGTCGACTACGACGAGCACCCGGATGCCGCCTCGCTCGCCCGGGCCGCCGCCCAGGCCGGCCTGCGGGTCCAGCCCGGCTGGTCGCGCGGCAAGCTCATCGACGAGCTGCTCAGCACGTTCGTCGAGCCGAAGATCACCGATCCTGTCTTCCTGATCGACTACCCGCTGGAGCTGTCGCCGCTGGCCAAGAAGCGCGCGGATCGCCCCGACGTCGTCGAGCGCTTCGAGGCGTTCTGCGGCGGGATGGAGATCGCCAACGCCTTCTCCGAGCTGAACGACCCGCTCGATCAGCGCGAGCGGTTCACGGAGCAGGTCCGGCTGAGGCAGACTGGCGAAGATGAGGCCCAGCCGTTCGACGCCGACTTCCTCGAAGCGCTCGAGCACGGCATGCCGCCAACCGGCGGCATGGGCATGGGCATCGACCGCCTCACCATGCTGCTGACGGGCCAGGACAAGATCCGCGACGTGATCCTCTTCCCCCAGCTCCGGACGCTGTGACGCCCAGTATTTCTCCAAGCTGACCGTGATGGGGCGACCGAGGGCATAAGCCCGGCCTTTCCCGAGGTGAGGGGTTCGCGGGTCGCAGCGCCCGTGCCTGCCCTGAGATAATGGCGGCTCCCATCCCGCGAGCAGGGGGCGGCCCTCCATGGCTCAGCCGAGAGCCGGCGGCGTAGCGCGGCGCGGACCGCCCGGACCGATCGCCCGATCGATCATCGGCGACGGCCCAAAGGCGAGCCAGATCCGCGCCCAGTACGACGCCCTCAAGCGCCAGCATCCGGACCGCATCCTCTTCGTCCAGATCGGCGACTTCTACGAGACGTTCGAGGGCGACGCCGCCATTGTCGCCCGCGTATGCGATATCACCCTGACCTCCAAGGAGTTCGCCAAGGGTGACCGCGTCCCGCTGGCCGGCGTGCCGGTCGCGCGGGCCGCGCCGCACATCGGTAAGCTCGTCGCAGCCGGCTACCACGTCGCGATCTGCGACCAGGTCAGCGAAGCGGGCAAGGGGCTCGTCGAGCGGGAAGTGACGCGGATCATCACGCCGGGCACGGTCGCCGAGCCGGGGCTGGTTCCGCCGCAGGAGCACAACCTGCTCGCCGCCGTGCTGCGGGCCCGTGGCGCGGTCGGGCTGGCGAGCGCCGACGTGACGACCGGCGAGGTGCTGGTCACCGTCGTCCAGGGCGACGACCTGGAGGGCCAGCTTGCGGCCGAGCTGCAGCGGCTGAGTCCTTCCGAGGTGCTGGTCGTCCGCGACGATCCCCTGCCGTCGGGCATCGTCGGCCACGTGACCGTGCTCGACCGCGTTCGGTTCGACAACGGGGCGGCCGGCGACGAGCTGCGGCGGCTGTTCCAGGTCGGCACGCTCGACGGGTTCGGGCTGCCCGCCGAGTCGCCGGCGCTCGGCGCGCTCGGCGCGCTGGTCGGCTACGTCGGCGAGGCGAACTATCGCCTGCTCGCCTCGCTGCGCCAGCCGCGCGCCTACGCGGTCGGCTCGCACATGGAGCTCGACCCGTCGACCCGGCGGAACCTGGAGCTGAGCCGGACGGCGCGCAGCGGCCAGACGCGAGGCAGCCTCGTCCATGCCGTCGATCGGACCCGGACGCCGATGGGCGCGCGACGGCTGCGGCGGGTGCTCGGCCAGCCGCTCCTCGATCGGGCCGCGCT
>JALYGH010000284.1 GCA_030777205.1 Chloroflexota bacterium | reverse complement strand
ACGGCGCGCCGCGCGGTCACGGCCCCGACGGATCCCCCATCTCGTCGTCGAAGCGCAGCGTGGCCATCAGATGGTCCCGCCCGACGGTCGTCTCCGGAAAGATCGCCCGGGCGTGCTCGACGCAGCGCTCCGGCTCGGTAAGCTTGGCGCTGAAGTGGGTCAGCCAGAGCCGCTTCACCCGCGCCGCCCGCGCGATCTCGGCGGCCTCCCCGAACAGCAGGTGCCGGTTCTCGATCGCGTTCTCGGCGTCGGCCGGGTCGCCGTAGGTGCCCTCGCAGACCAGCACGTCGGCGCCGGCGAGGAAGTCCGGTAGGCCGGGCGTCGGGCGGGTATCGGTCACGTAGCCGAGGCGCAGGCCCCGCCGCGCCTCGCCGAGCACGTCGGCCGGCTCGACGTGTCGCCCGTCCACCTCGACCGTTTCTCCACGTTGGAGGTGCTTCCAGCGGTCGACCGGGACGCCGAGGAGGCGCGCCGCCTCGGCGTCGAACCGCGGCTGGCGCGGCACGTCGAGTCGATACCCCAGGCACGGGATGGCGTGCTGGAGGGGAGTGCAGGCCAGGCGCCCGCCGTTCCAGGGAATCTCTTCGCCGCCGGCCAGCTCCCCGATCCGCACCTCGAACGGCAGGTGGGGGGCCACGACGCGCAGGCCGGCTACCGCGGTTGCCGTGCCCGGCGGGCCGAGGATGGTCAGCGGCTCGGTCCGGCCGGCGTTGCCGACGGTGAGGAGCAGCCCCGGTAGTCCGGCCGCGTGGTCGGCATGCAGGTGGCTGAGGCAGATCGCCGAGAGGGCCTTGAACCCCCAGCCAATTTGCCGCATGCTGATCTGCGTTCCCTCGCCGCAGTCGAACAGGATCAGCTCGGAGCCGAGCCGCACGAGCACGGCCGACAGCCAGCGGCCAGGCAGGGGAACGGTGCCGCTCGTTCCGACGAGCGCGACGTCCAGCATGAGGAGAGGATACCGGGCGGGGCCGCCTCGTCGAGCGGACGGGTGTCCTCGTATCCAGGCGCCGAGGCGGGAACCTCAGACGATCCGGTACCTGATCTCGGGTCGGTCGCCCCAGATCGTGTGACCCTGGATCTTTCCCTGCCTCAACAACAACTGGAACTCCGTGAGCGGCAGCTCCTCATACTGGCGCGTGAGCGAGTTGTAGACGGTGCGCAGCGGCGTCGGTTCCCTGTGTCTGGTCGGCCTTGCGCACAGGAACCGGTCCGGCATCAACATCCACACCCTCGGTGAAGCCCGCCACACGGCCAACACGGAATCCTCCCGACGTCTCGCTTCCTCAAGCATACCGCGCGGAGCCGGCGATCGAGTACCGGATCGAGCCGATCACCGCCCCTTGTACTCCGGCCGGCGCTTCTCCACGAATGCGCTGATCCCCTCCCGCGCGTCCTCGGTGCCGAAGAGGAAGTAGAAGAGCTGCCGCTCGTACTCGACTCCCTCGGTCAGTGGGGCGTCGAGCGCCTTCAACACCGCGCGCTTGGCAAGCTGCACCGAGATCGGCGACTTCTCGGCGATTTTGCGGCCGAGCGCCTTCGCCTCCTCGACGACTTGCTCGGGCGGCACGACCCGGTTGACGAGCCCGTGGCGCTCGGCCTCGCGCGCGTCGATCGGCGCACCGGTCAGGACCATCTCCATCGCCCGGTACTTGCCGATCGTGCGTGTCAGGCGCTGGGTGCCGCCGGCGCCGGGCATCAGCCCGACGCTGATCTCCGGCTGGCCGAAGCGGGCAGTGTCGGAGGCGACGATCATGTCGCACTGCATCGCCAGCTCGCAGCCGCCGCCGAGGGCGTAGCCGCTAACGGCCGCGATCAGCGGCGTCCGAATGGCGAAGAGGCGGTTCCAGAGCGCCAGCCGGTCGCCGCTCATCATCTCGATCGCCGACTGCGTCGCGAACTCCTTGAGGTCGGCGCCGGCCGCGAACACGGTCGGACCGCCGGTCAGGACGATGGCGCGGACCGACGGGTCGCGATCGTGCTCCTCGAGCGCGGCGACCAGCTCGGTCATCAGCCCGCTGCTCAGGGCGTTGAGCTGCTTCGGGCGGTTCAGCGTCACGACGCCGATCGGGCCATCGTGCTCGGAGAGGACGTACTCGTAGCTCATGGCGGCCTCCGCGTCCCATCGTACCCTTCCCAGCGGCCGTACCGTTCGGTATACTTTGCCTGCGCTCGATATCTGACCGCGGGAACTACATGCGGTTGGCAATTGGTTCCCGGACACTTACATTTTCTGGGGTCTAGAAGTTCGATCGCGAGACCAAGCGGCCATCGAGCCGATCGTCTCAGAGTCGGCAGCGACCCTAACGAGCGCACGACGGCCGAGCCTCCGGGTTCGGCCGTTCGAGTTTAACGATCTTCGCACGTTCGACGTGCGGCCGATGCTGCTCGTCTCGGACAACCTGCTCAAGTTGGAGAGGTTCGAGGACTGGGCGGATGAGCGGTTCGCGGCGGTCAAGATCGACGAGCGGTCGAATCGCAAGGACCGCGCGCTCTACCTCCGTCACGATGCCTATTCGGAGCAAGCCCGAGCCGCGCTGCTGGCGGTGCTGCCCGGCCTGACACCACTCGACGGCGAACTGGCTGGGGAGATGCGCGTCCGCGGCTACGCGCTCGACGCCGCCGTGGTTCGGGCCGGCCGGACGGTCATGCTCACCGTGGAGTGGGAGGCGAGCGATTCGATTGACGTCGATTGTCACCAGGTCACCTTCGTTCGCGACCGCGAGGGCCAAGTCGTCAGGTAGACCGAGCGCTCGCTCGACGGCGGGAGCGACGGCACCTCGGCGTGGGAGCCCGGCCGCTGGGTGTTCCGGACGGCTTAACCATCCCGCCCAGCACCCTGCCGGGTGAGTACACGGTCGGCGTCGGCCCGTACGACGAGGCCAGCACAATCGCGCCGGTCACAGCCGGCGCGGGTGTCGGCGGCGAAGAGATTCGGCTGGCGACCATCCGGGTCAGGTAGGCAGCTGCCGCGCGCCCTTCGTCCTCCCCACGCCAGCCGACCATGGCGGTCGCCTGGTGGAAGCAAGTAGCTACCCGGTGGGGTGGATTTGGAACCTCAACTCGTGAGGAACTCCCAGGTCGCCTCATCCAGGTCGAGGGTGCCGCGTTCGAGGAGGCGGGCCTTGCGCCGCTGGCTCTCCTCACCGGGCAGCCGGATGACCATGTCCGGCGTCGAGGCGCTCGCCTTGACGTCGCGGACGAGCTGCTCGACGCGATCGTCGAACTCCTCGCGCGCCACGAACAGGTCCGGACGATACGTGAGGTACAGGCCCGTGAAATGGGCCGGCTCGTGGATGAACGGCGTCCGCTTCTCCTCGCCGATCGGCGCGCCCAGGCTCGCGCCGCAGAGCAGCTCGATCATGAAGGCGAGGCCGAACCCCTTGTGCCCGCCGAACGGCAGCAGGCGCGGCCGGCCGGTCTCCTCGACGGCGGCGAACGGGTCGGTCGTCGGCGCGCCGGCCGCGTCCACGGCCACCCCGGCCGGGAGCGGCGCGCCGGTCCGCTGGGCGAGGACGACCAGGTTGAAGGTCCCCGCGCTCGTGGCCATGCCCAGGAGTAGCGGCGGGGAGCCTGTGCGGGGGATGCCCACCGAGAGAGGATTGCTACTCAGAATCGCCCGCGTCCCGCCCGGCGCGACGACGACGGCGGGCGCCGAGTTGAATGCGATCCCGACGAGCCCGGCCTCGGC
>JALYGH010000283.1 GCA_030777205.1 Chloroflexota bacterium | reverse complement strand
CCTGGGAGCGGGTGACCGGCGGCGCGGCGCTGGCCCACCTGCGCTGAGCGAGCCACCGGCCGCGAGGGCGACGCCACCGGCCTGGCGCGGAGCCATCAGCAGGATGAGCGACGCGAAAAGCGCCACGACGACTCGCGACGTCGAGCCGTCGTGGCGCCGTATGAGCCACACCCGGGGTATCGGACCGCCGCTAACTCTTCGGGATGATCTCGAACTCCGCGTCCTGGCGGCTCATCCGCCCACCTTCGCGGACGGTACCCTGGAGGACGCCGATGCCGACCGTGGCGTTGTCCGCGATCTCGATGGAGTAGTGGCAGCGGCCATCGCTATCGATGGGCATGGTGCCCTTGTTCTCTTCCTTGCCGTCCGCCCACTTGACGATCAGCTCGCACGTGGCGCCGGCATTCGACCTGATGTCCACGATGATTCGCTCGCCGGGCTCGAGCTTCTCTTCGCCGTCGATATCGACCTCGATCGGCAGGTTGGGGTCGACCTGGCTGACCAGCCCGGTCGTCGACGTGGTGCCGGTTGCAGTCGTCGTGGTCGTCGTGCTCGCCGTCGGCGGCGTCAACACCCGAGTAGTCGTCGTGCCGGTCTGCGAGCCGATTGGCGCGAGGCCGCCGTAGATGGGCTCGCCCTCGGGATAGGCGTTCAGCTCCGCGTCCGTGATCTGCACCGTCGGCACCCAGTGCCGCTTGGCGTTGATAATCACGTAGACGGCGCCGTCCGAGCGGACAGCCAGCTGCCCATCCGCCGGCGCGATCTGCTGGGCGCCGACCGGCGCGAGCGCCGTGCCGACCATCAGGCCGCCAACCAGGAACGCGAGCGAGCGGATCGAAAACCTCATGGGCCTTGGGTCCTCCGTGGGAGCGCGGGTGCCGAGAGACGACCCCGCAAGCTGCCGGCACCCCCGAAGGGGGCCTGCTCGGGATACCACCCCGAGGCGGGCGGCATTGTAAACCTCACGCGCGAGCCGAGCCAATTTTTGCGGCGCCTGCGCTCCGGGCTGGTCGCGCCCGCCTCGGTCGGGCGGCACTACGGCCCGGGCGGGCAAGAATGCCGCGAGGCGGCTTGCCTCGTCTGAGAGTAACGGACGATAACGGCGCGGGTAGCGCGAGGAATCGTTGGGTCAACACGGCACGCATCGGTCGACACGAGCAACTCGGAGCAGTGCATCGTGCCGGCTGCTCGGGCCGGCGTCGAGGTAGCCGCCGTACACTTCGGACGATGTCATCGGGCGCGATTCGGGGACGGCCGGGCGCCGGGCGGTGACCACGGGAGGACACGCGGGTGGCTTGCGTCGAGGAGCAGCCGGAGTGGGCGGCGTGAGATCGCTGTCGCGGCAATTGGCGGGCGGTAAGGTGGCGCTGAGCAAGCGCTTCACCCGCCGGGGCATCGACGGCTTCCTCCGCCGCGAGCTGCGGGGCGTCGGCGGCGTCGTGCTCGACCTCGGCGCCGGGTTGCGCCCGTTCGCGGCGCTCCTGCCCGGTAAGACGATCGCGCTCGATCACCGGCCACGCCCGAACGTCGATCTGGTCGGCGACGCCCACCGGCTACCGTTCGGTGACGACACGGTCGACGCGATCGTTTGTACCGAGGTGTTCGAGCACCTCGTTGACCCCGCGGCCGCAGCCCGTGAGATGATCCGAGTCCTGAAGCCGGGCGGCAAGCTGGTCTTGACCACCCGCTTCTGCTTCCCGCTCCACGACCGACCGGGCGACTACTGGCGGTTCACGCCGTACACCCTGGCGCGGCTGTTCGCGCCGCTGGATCCGGTCGTGCTGCCGCAGCACAGCGCCTACCATACGCTGCTGGTGCTGGTCGTGCGATTGGTCATGGAGCCGACGCGGCTGAACCGAGTACTCTCGCCGCCGACCCTGGCCCTCTGCGCGCTCCTCTGGGAGATCGAGCCGCTGGCCGGCCGGCTCCTCCCGACCGACGCCCTGACCAGTGGCTACCTCGTGGCGGGCCGGAAATCGACCGACCGAGTCGCCCGGTCGGCGTCACCCGCGGCGCTCCCGCCCGTTGACGGCCGCCGCCGTCCTGGGTAGAGTGCCGGCGACGGCTACGCGAGGCAAGGACCGGGGGTACAGGCGATGGATCAGCTCTGGGACGCAATCTCGTCGACGAACGGCATGCTGACAATCATCGGCCTGATCCTGGCCGCGATCTGCGCCGTGGCCTGGCGGCGGTCCAACCGGGCCGAAGCGACGCCGAATGCCGAGCAGGTCGAACAGATCCGCCACTTCGTCACCGGCCACTTCGCGCGCTACGTTGCGCGCGGACTGGCCGCCGAGGGCGTCGACCCGGCGACCGTCGACGTGGCGAACGACCGCGCCTGGCAGCAGGTCTTCATCCAACACCTGCGCCTGAATAGCGAGCTGTGCGCCTTCCTCCCCGAAGTTGCGCTAGAAGTCTTCAATGAGTCCGCTAATGAGGCGGTGCGGCGGGAGCTGACCCTGTTCCAGATGGCGGACGCGATCACCCCGGGCGTCGGTGGGCCGGCGTAGGGTTCATCACGCCGGGCCCGCGGCGAAGGAGCAGGACCGCCACTCGGGACTCCCGGGCGTCGTCCTCCGGCCCGCGCGGCGCCCGGGGCGACGGCTACTCGGCGGCGCCGACCAGTTCAGCAATTCCGGTGCGCGCCGCGAGCCCGTCGGCGAAGCGCGGCGCGAAGGCCGCCACCCGCTTCTCGGGATAGGTGAAGGCGAGGTCGCGGCGGGCGACGGCCAGCACCGAGATCCCGGCCTCCCGGAACAGGCCCTCGCCCCAGCGCAGCAATCGATGGCCGCGCGCCCCGACGAAGACCAGGTCGTCCACGACGAAGCCCGCCCGTTCCAGGGTGAAGGCGAGCGTCCGCGGCGTGAACGCGTTGATGTGCTCGCTCGCCTGGTAGCCGTTGTGTCCGATGGCGCGCTTAATCAGGCGGTCCAGGAGCGGATGGGGTGGCATCGTCGGCACGTGGATGAAGAGGCGGCCGTCCTCCACCAGGCGCTCGTGCAGGCGCAGGAGGAACAGGTGCGGCGCGACGAGGTGCTCGAGCAGGTTCGAGCAGAAGATCCCCTCGAACCGGCGCCCGAAATCCGGCAGGCCGTCCTCGACGTTCGCCAGGGCCGCCTCGAAACCGAGCGCCCGACAGACCTCGACGTTGCGCGCGATCGCATCGATACCGGCGCTGCCGGCGCCGAAATGGACGAGATGCTGGCCGTAGCCGCAGCCGATGTCCAGGATCGCTCGGCGGTCCGCGCCGTGCGCCTCGCAGACGAACCGGACCGCGCGAGACGGGACGAAGAAGTCGCGCAGTAAGCGCTCCGTCTCGTCGGGAGCAAGCGGCGATCGCGCGCGGACGAGCCGGGCGACTTCCTGACTGGACCTCATCGGGGCGTATGATACCAGGACGGGCACGAGCCAACGGGGAGGGGATACCGACAGTTATGGCGAGCGGGCAGCCTGAAGGGGTCGCCGAGGTCGCGGGAGGAGCGGAGGCACGAACGCCCGGCGGCATGGCGCGGCCGGATGGCGAAGCGAAGCCGAAGGCCGGGAAGAAGCCGAAGGCCGGGAAGAAGCCGAAGGAGCCGAAAAAGGTCTACGAGGCCGGCGGCGTCATCGTCTGCGACGGCAAGGTCGTGCTCCGCTTCACGGACGGACAGAACTGGATCTTCCCGAAGGGTAAGCTGAAAAAGCACGAGCGCCCCGAGGAGGCGGCGATCCGCGAGGCGGTCGAGGAGACCGGCCTGAAGGTCGAGATTGTTGGGGAGGCCGGCGAGTTCGTGATGAAGGCCGAGGGCAAGAAGCGCCGCCACGTCTTCTACCTGATGCGCGCCGTCGACAAGACCTGGGACTGGCCGTATCACGACGGCCGCGACACGTTCCTGATGGACCCTGACCGAGTCGGGTCGCTGGTGCGCAAGCGGTATCGCGAGCTCTGGGCGGCGTGCTCGGAGCGCGTCCGGGCGCTGGCTCGCGGGGAGATGGTGCGGGAGGTATCGGCCACGACGGACGCGCCCGCGGGGGTCTGAAGCTGGCCGGACGGCGGAGACGTCGCCTCCCCTACCGGAGTCGAACAGCAGGCCGTCGCCCCGACCCGGCACCCCGGGCGGGGGCCGGGAGAGGCCGGGCGCGGGCGTTAGATGCCGGTGTCGATCGGCTCGGCCGGATAATCGACGGTCAGGATCGGCGTCAGGAGCGCGGCGAGCCGGCGTGGCACGAAGACCCCGCCCGCGACAGGACTCCGGGTAATCAGGTCGGCCAGCTCCCGCCGAGCGGCCTGCTCGTACGACTCGCCGGGCTCCAACCCGCCGCCCGGCGTGATCCACAGTACGGGCTCGCGGAGCGACGCGTCTTCGATGCGGAAGAGCAGCAGGCGATCGTCGGGATCGAGGACGAGCAGGCGCGCCGACCGGCGGACGATGGGTGACTCCCTCGTCGAGCCGTCGCCAAGCCAAGTCATCGGCAGCACTCCTCCAAGGAGAGAGGCCCAGCAGGCGAGCCGACCCACACCGACCGGGGCCGAGCCGTCACACCCCAACCACGCTCCACTATTCGGGGGCGTGGCCGGGATGTGGCGGCCTCGGGCATCTCGGCGGTTACGACTGCTGCTCGCTGACGACCTCGACGCCGGCGAGCTTCTCGGCCGGCAGGACCATCGCCGCCATGTCGTTGTCGCCGAAGCCGAGCGCCTTCGCCTCCTTGTACAGCTCCAGCGAGTTGGCCCCGAGTGGCAGACGCGTCCCCAGCTCCAGGCCGAGCGAGTTGATCAGCCCGAGATCCTTGAGGATCAGGCTGACCGGCGTGGCCGGGTCGAACTTGCGCTCGAGCATGAGCGGGACGTTGCGGTTGAGCATCCGGCTGGCCCCGAAACTCGTCCCGAGCAGGTCGAGCATCACCTTCGGGTCCGCGCCGGCCTTGACGCCGAACACGAACGCCTCGGCCGAGGCGGCGGTGTGGATGCCGACCAGGAGCTGGTTGACCAGCTTGACGACGGTGCCGGCCGTCTGGGGGCCGCAGTGCTTGATGTTCTCGCCCATCGCCTGGAACAGCGGCATCGCCTTGTCGACCGTCACCGGATCGCCGCCGATCATGATCGTCAGCGTGCCCGACTGCGCGCCGCCCGGGCCGCCGCTCACCGGCGCGTCGAGGAACGCGGCGCCCTTGGCCTGGGCCGCTTGGGCGCACTTGCGGTTCGTCGCCATGCTGACGGTGCTGTGGTCGATCCAGACCTGGCCGGACTTCCCACCCTCGGCGATGCCGCCCTCGCCGAGGTAGACGTGCTCGACCGTCTCGACCGTCGGCAGGCAGGTCAGCACGAAGTCGCAGTTTTCGGTGACCTCGCGCGGCGATGAGGTCGGCTTCGCGCCCTGCTTCGCCAGTTCCTGGACGACGCCCTGGCTGCGGTTGTTGACGTAGACCTCGAAGCCCGCCTTCAGGAGCTGCTCGGTCATCGGGCGGCCCATCTTGCCGAGGCCAATGAAGCCGACTTTCGCGGCGGCCATGGTCGTTCTCCCTCGCTCTCTTCGGCTCGTAGCGCCGGACGCGAGCCTTCCTGGTCAGCCGCCAGCGGGCGCGCCCGCGCGCCCGCG
>JALYGH010000282.1 GCA_030777205.1 Chloroflexota bacterium | reverse complement strand
ACCTAGACGCGGTGGCCCAGCGGAACCCGAGCGCCCCGATCACGGTCGTGCTGGCGGAGTACGTGCCGCGCCACTGGTGGGAGTGGCCGCTGCACAACCAGACGGCGCTGCGGCTCAAGGGGACGCTGTTCTTCCGCCCCAACACCGCCGTCATCGACGTCCCGTACCACCTGATCCGTTAGCGCTGGCCCCGCGACGGGTATCCTTGCCGGCGCGAGTCTCGACACGGGAGGGGCGGGATGCAATCGTTCGCCCAGACGCTGCTGCTGCGGGACGATCCCGCCAAGATCGAGGAGTACAAGCGCTACCACCAGGCGGTGTGGCCGGGCGTCCTGGAAGGGATTCGTAAGGCCGGCATCGAGCGGATGGAGATCTTCCTGATCGGCCGGCGCCTGTTCATGTACCTGACCACGTCGGATGACTTCGAGCCGGAGCGCGACTTTCCGCGCACGATGGAGAGCGAGGTCGCGCAGGAGTGGAACCGCCTGATGGGCGAGCTGCAGGAGCGGGCGCCGGAAGCGCGCCCTGACCAGTGGTGGGCGCCGATGGAGCGCGTGTTCGACACGGAGTGGCCGCAGCACCGCACCGGCGGCGCCGCCTGACGAGCGCTATCCGGCGAGGAAGCGGTCCGGCCGAAACGGGGCCAGCCGCGCGTCCGGCGCGCCGTCGAGCAGCTCGGCGGCGGCGATCCGGCCCCAGAGCGGGCCGAGCGTCACCCCGCTGTGCGAGACGACGACGTAGAATCCCTCCAGGCCGGGCAGCGGCCCTACCATCGGCTTCTCGTCGCGCGGCATCGGGCGGACGCCGAGGCGCGTCGCCTCGACGCGGGCGCCGGCCAGCGGGCGGAGGTGTGGGCGGATCGCGTCCAGGGACTGCTCGGGCGTCCAGGTCGTCTCGTCGCGGTAGGTGACGTCGTGGTTGCCGTGGGCGAGCACGACCCGTCCCGCCCCGTCCGGGCGGAAGTGGCCGCCGGGCGCGTGGACCGGACGCTTGAGGGTCGTCGCGATCGGGTTGGTGTAGACGAGCCGCCCGGGAACGCGGTCGAACGGGATGTCCACGCCGGCCAGGCGGGCGACGTCGTCGGTCAGCGGCCCGGCGCAGTCGACGACGAGATCGGCTCGGAACTCGGCGCCGTTCTCGGTCCGCACGCCGACCACCCGATCCCCCTCACGGAGCACGTCGGTGACGCGGTGATTCGGCAGGATCGTGGCGCCGTGCCGCCGCGTCGCCGCCAGCAGCGCGCCGATCAGCGGCACCATCTCGACGTATCCCTCGGTTGGCGTGAAGACCACCTCGCCGACGTCCTCGCCGATGACGAGATCGGGCTCGAGGTCCATCGCCGCCCGCGGGGTGATGACCTCGACCGGGTAGCCCCACGACTCGAGGCGCTCGGCCGTCTCGCGAAGCTCGGCCGCCTCGTCGGGCGCGGCCCAGTGGATGCCGCCGTGGCGATGATGCCAGTACCCTCCGCCCAGCTCGTCGGCGAGCCGGGCGTGCTCGTCCATGCTGGCCAGGTTCAGCTCGTAGTACGGGCGGGGCGTCTTGCGGAAGGCGTTCAACCAGGCGAAGCTGGCGCCGGAGGTGCCGCTACCGGGCGCGCCGGCGTCCAGCACGGTGACTCGCGCGCCGCGCTCCGCGAGCCGGTAGGCGACATTTGCGCCGACGCTGCCGGCGCCGATGACGATCACGCTTGCGTCCATACCGCCTATTCTACGTGGAACGCTGCCAAGGTCGCCGAGGAGGCCTCACGGCGCCTGCTGGCTGCCGACTTCGGGAAGACTTTCATCGACCGGCCGCGCATTACCCTGGGCGGGCAGCCGCGGCGCCACCGTCGCCAACTCGTCCCGCACCGGAGCGGTCGGGCGAACGTGGAGGAGCAGCCCCTCGATCCCGACGACCTCGACCCTAGTACCGGCCGGGATCGCCTCGGCGTCCGAGACGGCCTCCCAGAGCGCGCCGTCGACGAACACCATGCCGCTCGGCGCGAGCGCGGTCCGCGCCCGCCCGACCATCCCGAGCATGCCCTCGCGCCCGGTCGTCACCTTGCGCCGCTGGCCGCGCGCCACCAGCCGCGCCACGACCAGGAAGAACACCGCCATCGTGACGCTGACGCCGGCGACTGCCCAGAGCGAGACGCTCAGCCAGGGCGCGGCGTCCGGCACGTTGAACAGCAAGAGCGAGCCGAGGACGAACGCCGCCAGCCCGCCCAGCGTCAGCAGGCCGCTGGTCGGCGTGAACAGCTCGGCGACGAACAGGAGCAGCGCGAACCCCATCAAGAGCAGGCCGGCCCAGTTCACCGGCAGCGTCCCGAGCGCGTAGAACCCGAGCAGCAGGCAGATGCCGCCGATGACACCCGGAAAGAGACTGCCCGGATTGGACAGCTCGAAGAACAGGCCCATCGTGCCGAGGCTCAGCAGGATGTAGGCGATCGTCGGGTCGCTGATGATGTGCAAGAAGCCGTCGACCCAGCCCATCTCGACCCGCTCGACGGCGGCGCCGGCCGTGTTCAAGGTGAGCTGTCCGCTCGGGACGTCGACCGTGCGGCCGTCGACCTGGCGGAGCAGGTCGTCGACGTCGCGCGCCACCGCGTCGACCACGCCGAGCGCGAGCGCCTGGGTCTCGGTCACGTTCGCCGCCTCACGGACGGCCTGCTCGGCCCAGTCGGCGTTGCGGCCACGCCGCTCGGCGAGGGTGCGGATGTAGGCGACGGCGTCGTTCGTCACCTTGGCGCGCATCTCCGGCGACATCTGCTGCTCGCCGCCCTCGCCCATCGCGACCGGCGTGGCCGACCCGATCGTCGTGTTCGGCGCCATCGCGGCCACGTGCGCGGCGTAGGCAATGTACACCCCGGCCGAGCCGGCTCGGGCGCCCGACGGCGCGACGTACACGATGACCGGGACGTTCGAGGCCAGGATGCGTTGGATGATCTGGCGCATCGCGCTGTCCAGGCCGCCGGGCGTGTCCAGCTCGATCACGAGCGCGGCGGCGCCCTCGATCTCGGCCTCGTCGATCGCGCGGGTCAGGTACTGGGCGAGCGACGGGTTGATCGTCCCGCGCGCCTGGACTACCGTGACCGCGCCGCTCGGCCGGGCGGGCGTGGTCTGGGCGAGGGCGACGTCGGCCCGCGCGGCCCCGGCCAGTCCGAGCAGGCCGGCGATGGTCAGCGCGGCGAACAGCGCGAGGCGGAGCGTTCGGAGCGCGGCTGGCTTCATCGCAGCGGGCCTCCTGACCATATTGTATCGAGGACATCACGGGGCGTGGACGGATTTCGAGGTGTGCCCAATAGCGTGAGAACGATCGTTGAAGCGGCGCGGGGGTGGTGATACGCTGTGCTGGCCGCGGACGGAACGGCCGCGCCAGGGCCCGCTTCAGCGACAGCCGACCGACCTCTCCGGACAACGGGGCCGATAGGTGAGGTGGCTTGCCCGGGCGGCCGGTCCCCGTCGGGTCGAGGCCAGCTCCGCGGGGCGCGCGCCTCCCAGCGGCCTCCAGCGCAGCCCCCGCTCGCCGGAGGCTCCATGTTCTTCGACGCCGCCGCCCTCTCGTCGCGCGACGCGTACCGGCTGATGATCGGCTCGATCGTCCCGCGGCCGATCGCCTGGGCGTCGACGGTCTCGGCAGGCGGCCACGGCAACCTCGCGCCGTTCAGCTTCTTCACCGCCGTCACCTCCGCCCCGCCGACGCTCTGCTTCTCGGCAAGCCACCGCGGCGGCGGGCCGAAGGACACCCTCCAAAACGTCGCCGAGACGGGCGAGTTCGTCGTCAACGTCGTCGACGAGGACGTCGCCGAGGCGATGAACCTCACCTCCGAGGAGGCCCCGCCGGAGGTGGACGAGCTGCGCCTGGCGAAGCTCACGCCCGCCCCGAGTCGGCTCGTCCGTCCGCCCGGCGTCGCCGAGGCCCCGATCCGCATGGAGTGCCGCCTGGACCGGCTGGTCGACGTCGGCCGCGCCCCGGATGGGGCGACGCTGGTGCTCGGCGAGATCGTCGCCTGGCACGTCCGCGACGACCTGCTCGACGCGGAGCGGATGCGGATCAGGATCGACCGGCTCCTCGCCGTCGGCCGCCTGGCCGGCGACTGGTACACCCGCACCCGCGACCAGTTCGAGATGATCCGCCCGAACCCGAACTACCGGGGCCGCTGATGAGAGGCGGGTGGGGGCAGCAGGTCCGCTACGCCAGCTCGAACGTTGCCAGTGTGCGGACGTGGCGCGGCGAGACGACGAAGTCGGTGACGACCAGCTCGACCCACGCGACCGTCAGCTCGCCGAGCGGCGCGTCGAGGAGGGCCTCGACGGCGGCCAGCATCCGGTCCAGGGTCGCCGGGCTCGCGTCGGTCATGCGCAGGACGTTGAGGTGAATCGGCCGCTTGTCCGGATAGGCGATCGGGGCCTCGCCGGCGGCGACGAGCGCGTCTTCGAGCGCCTGACGCAGCCGGGCCCAGGCGTCGTCACCGGGGATCGCCTGGACGAAGACCTGGCAGCCCTGGACGCCGACCCCGCGCAGGGCGAGCGTGACCGGCCCGCGCCGAGCCAGGACGCGGGCGCACAGATCGTGGATCCGCCGGATCTTCTCCGCGCCGAACGCGTCGGGCGACGGGACGCGCGGCGTGCAGCCGAGCAGGCTGACGTGCAGCGAGCCGGCCGGATAGAGGAACTGGCCCGGGCAGGCAGCCGCGAGCGCCGCCTGGACCTGCTGCACGGCCGCCAGGGGCCCGCCCGGCTGAGCGGCCAGCCGCGCGATCGTCGAGACGCAGTAGTCGACCGGGATGGTCGCGCCGTCAACCATCCGCGCGGGCGCGACGGCGCCCGCGCGCCACTCGGCACTCGTCCGCCGCCAGAGCCCGGCGAAGTAGGCCGCCGCCGCTTCGGCGCTCTCGGTGG
>JALYGH010000281.1 GCA_030777205.1 Chloroflexota bacterium | reverse complement strand
CGGCCCGGCCGCACGCCCGCGCCGCTCAGGTAGATGAAGCGCCGGATACCGTTCGCCTTCGCGGCGGTGACCATCCGCTCGGTGCCCTCGGCGTCGACCTGCTCGTAGGTCCAGCCGCGCCGGGGGTTCTCGACCGGGTGGTTCGGGAACTGGACCGCGTGGACGACGACCTCGATCCCCACGGTCGCCCGCGCGAGGGAGGCGGCATCCGAGACATCCCCGGCAACGTACGCGACGCCGGCGCGGCGGCATGCGCGGGCCGGCTCGCGGGTCATGACCGAAACCTCGTGTCCGCCGCGGGCGAGCAGCGCGTCCACCACCCGCGAGCCGATGAACCCGGTGCCGCCGGCGACGAGGATCCTCATCCTGCCCTCCCGTTACCGATCGCTATCTATGCACAGCTTATGCAAGGAGTAGGCAACGAGCAAGGTCTGGATCAGGTGGGCAGGCGAAGCCAGAGGCTGAAGAGCCAGCCCCCGTAGGCGAACAGGGAGAACTTGACCGTTTTGCCCGCGGCCGTGGCGAGCCAGAAGCGGGAGAGCGGGTATCGCATGCAGCCGGCCAGGACGCCGAGGGCATCGAAGGTCGGGTTCGGGATGGTCGCGAGGAGGAACACGGCCAGGATCCCCCAGCGCCGGAACCCGCGCTCGGCCAGGCGCCACAGTCGCGAGCCGTCGATCGGCATGGCCCGCCGCCCGTAGAAACCGAGCAGGTAGCCGCTCAGCTCGCCGGTTGCGCTCCCGAGCCCGGCTGCCACGGCCACCCAGGCCGGGTCGAGGAGCGAGCCGGCGCCGACGACCACCGCGGCGCCCGGTGCGGGCATGAACAGCGTGGCGCTCATGAGCGTCTGGATGACGAAGAGGGCCGGATAGCCGAGGACGCCGTAGCGGCTCAGCTCGCCGGTGTTCTGGACGAGCACCAAGGCCAGCGGGGCCGCGCCAAGCATGAGGACCAGGCTCGCGATGAGGGGCAGCAGTCGAAGGAGCCGCCTCGTCCACGCGGCGCTCGCCACCGCGCCGGCCGGTCGTGCCTCGCTCGGTGCGGATGGCTCGCTCGCCGATGTCGACAGCGGGCGTTCGACGTCCCGAGGGCGTCCCAGGTCGGCAGCGACAGAACTCACGCGCGGCCTCGGCAGCAAGACTCACCCGGGCCCCTCGTCGGACCCGCGCAGCGCCTCATTCTACGCGACGCCGGGACATCCGCCAAAGGTTTCCCATGAATGGAGCCGACCGCCGCTTGACGCACCGTGGGGCACCGCGAGCGGACGGGCCGACCGAGTGCCGCGCGCCACCGCGCACTGTCGGATCGAGTCGCGAGCCGGGGCGGCATCGCGTGCGACCACTCGTCGTCGGACCGGGAACGTCAGGCGCCGAGGAGGCCGAGGAGGCCACCGGCGGCGAGCAGCCAGAGCGGGTTGAAATTCGTGCGCCAGACGACGAGGGTGGTGATGACCGTGACGGCGACCGCGAGCCAGGTTTCGTCGGCGGCCTGGGCCGTCAGCAGGCCGTTCGCCAGGAACAGCCCGATCGCGATCGGCACCATCCCCGCCTGGGCCGTCCCGAGCCAGCTATTTGCCCCGAGCCGGCGCCGCAGCCGCGCCATACCGAAGGCGAGCAGGGCCGGCGGGCCGTTCGCGGCGAGGACCGCCACGGCGAAGCCGGCCAGCCCGGCCAGTTGCCAGCCGACCAGCCCGACGACCATCCCGTTCGGCCCGGGCGATGCCTGGCCGAGGGCGTAGAGGTTCGCCAGCTCGGCGGCGGACATCCAGCCGTGGACATCGACGACCTGGCGATACACTTCCGGCATGACGGCGCTGATCCCGCCGATCGCGATGAGCGAGATGCCCGCGAAGGTCCGCGCCAGCTCGACGAGTAAGTTGTCGTCAGTCATCGCGACGCGGCCAGAGCGACGCGGCCAGCCGCGCGCCGCCGGCGCCAGGCGGCGGCGATGCTCAGCGGCGCCAGCGTCAGCACCACCGGCAGCAGCGGCCAGCGCAGCAGCCCGACCGCGACGAAGGCGAGCAGCCCGATCATGATGGCGTCCGCGGTCGGCTTCAGCTTCCCGATGATCTTGAGCGCCGTCCCGATCACCAGCCCGGCCGCCGCAGCGGCGACGCCGCCGATCGCGCCATCGACGACCGGCAAGCTGCCGAACCGGTCGTAGAGGATCGCCAGGACGAGGACGATCGCGACCGGCCCGCTCATCAGGCCACCGAGGGCGAGCGCGGACCCGAGCGCGCCGTGGAAACGGTCGCCGATGGTCACCGCCACGTTGCCGACGTTCGGGCCGGGCAGCACCTGGCAGAGCGCCAGGACGTCGGCATACTCGCGGTCGTCGAGCCACTCGCGCTCCTCGACGATCACGCGGCGGGCCCACGGGCCGACGCCGCCGAAGCCGCTGATCCCGATCTTGAAGAAGGTGGCGTACAGGGCGAGCCGCGTCACGTCGGGGCGCGCGGCCTCGATCTCCAGATCGGCGCTCATCGCCGAGCTCCGGGCATCGACAGGCTCCTCGGATGCGTGGTCGAGCGCTGCGCACCCGAGAAGCACGCCCGGAGCGCTCGCGCCGCCAGCATGGTAGCCGGATCGACGCACGAAAATGTCACGCGCGCCCGCCCCGATCTGCGGTATCGTGTGGGGGGTACGAAGAGGAGCAGGGAGCGAGCCCGAGATCGTGGCACTCGTAGCCCGGGCAGAGCCCGAGCCGACCACCTCCGTGCAGCCGAGCGACCCCCCGCGCGCCGCGCCGCGGCGTCGTTCCGTCGTGCCGGCCATCCCGACGCTGCGCATCGGCGTCTTGCAGTGGGTCGTCGGCGCGTTCTGCGGCCTCGTCGGCGCCCTGACGTTCGTCACCCCGCACCAGTTCGTCGGGCCGGCGTACGCGCTGCTGGGCCCCTGGCTCGGCTGGTGGGGGGCACTGTGCCTGGCCGGCGCGGTCGCCCTCTACGCCGTGGCGCTGCTGGTGCCGCGCCGGGCCATCGTCGTGGCCGCCCACCTCGTGGCGGCGGCGCCGCTCCTGCTGCTCGGCGTGAGCGCCGCGCTGGCCGGTGGCTGGACCGGGCTGACGATCTACAGCGTCCTCGCCATCGGGACGGCGGTCGCGCCACTCTTCGCGACGGGCAGGCCGGTGCCATTGGACCGACGCGACCTGTTCTCCATCCTCGTCGCCATCGGCGCGATCCTGAACGGCACCGTGATACTGCTGGCCCCCGGCCTGCACAGCTCGGTCATCTTCGACCCGGTCCGCCCGTACCTCATGCTCTACGGAGCGGCGTTCCTGCTGGGTGGGCTGGGCGTGGTCTGGACCCAGGTGAAGATCACCTCGCCCGTCGCCCTGCTCTGGGCGAGCCACCTGCTGCTGGGGGCCGGGCTGTTCGCCTTCGGCCCGCCGGTCTCGCTGCCGAATCGCGCCTTCACCTCGATCGCGTACTACAACGGCTTCGGTGCCTTGATTGCCGCGTTGCCCTGGCTTCGCCCGCGCCTGCGCCGGTCCGAGCCGCGTACCCTGCGCACCGCGCTCGCCCTGGCCTTCGGTTTGGCCGTGTCCGCGCCGCTGGTGGTGACGGTGGCGCTCGTGACCGACCACGTCGATCGTGCGGCGCGCGCCGAGACGCTGTCGCGCCAGGAGGTGCTCGCCGAGGCGCTGGCCCGCGGGGTCGCCGATTACGTCGGACTGCACCGGGCGGCCACCGCGGCGCTCGCCTCCCAGCCCGGCCTGCTGAGCCGCGCGCCGTCCGAGCAGGTCGCGGTCCTCCGGGCGTTCAACGGAACCTACCCCGACGCCTTCGCCTTCAGCCTGTACGACGTCGAGGGACGGCTGCTGGCCTACAGCGACGAGCGCGGCGGCCCCCTCGCCAACCGCCCCGGCCTCTTCGACGAAGTGCGCCAGACGGAGCGTTCGGCGCTGCGGATCGTTAGGCCACCGGCCGACTGGCCGGACGAGTGGGGCCTCGTCTTCGCGATCGGCGAGCCGATCCGCGACGAGGCCGGTCGTTTCGCGGGCATGGCGGCCGTCCTCCTCGAATCGGCCCGCCTGGCCGACGTGCTCGGCCGGGCGCGGGGCGGTCCGGGCAGCCAGGTATTCCTCGTCGACGCCGACGGGCGCCTGATCACCGACGGCGATCCGGGGCGCCAGGCGCCGCGCACCAACCTGTCCGCGCTGGTACCGGTGGCGAGGCTGCTCGGCGACGATGAAATCGGCGCGCTCACCTACGGCCCGGCGAACGCGGAGCGGCTGGCCGGCTTCGCGCGGGTGCCGGATCTCGGCTGGGGCGTCGTCGTGGAGCACCCGACCGCCGCCGCCCTGGCCGGACCGCGCAACGCTCGCGATCTCGCGTTCGCCGTCCTGATGGTGATGATCTCCGTCGCCGTCGCCGGCGGGGCCCTGGCGGCCGGGCTGCTCGCCGCGCCGCTCCACGGGCT
>JALYGH010000280.1 GCA_030777205.1 Chloroflexota bacterium | reverse complement strand
CGCTGGGACGGACCTCCTCCGGCGAGCGAGGTCCGCCCCAGCATCCGGGCGGGAGGCGAGCGCCGCCTCCATCGCCCCTCGGCCTACGCGCCGTCCTCCCGATCCGCCAGCGCCAGCGCCACCCGCTCCGGCGTCAGCGGCAGCGTCGTCAGGCGGACGCCCGTCGCGTCCTGGACGGCGTTCGCCACCGCCGCCAGGGCCGGCACGATCGGTGGCTCGCCGACCCCGCGCGCCCCGAACGGCCCGGCCGGCGCCGGCACCTCGACGAACCGGGTCTCAATGTCCGGCACATCCGCCGCCGTCAGCTTGCGGTAGTCCAGCAGGCTCGGGTTCATCACCCGCCCGTTGCTGTCGAACTGGAGCCCCTCGGTCAGCGCGAACCCGAGGCTCTGGACCGCGCCGCCCTGCATCTGGCCCTCGATCCCGAGCGGGTTGATCGCCTTGCCGACGTCCTGGACGCAGACGAAGTCGTGCAGGATGATCTGGCCGGTGTCCGGGTCGACCTCGATCCGAGCGAGCTGAGCGGCGAAGGCCGGCGCCTGGACCGAGAAGCCGAGCGCGCTCGAGCCGAGCACCGGCGGCACCTTCGATTGGAACGTGTTGCCCTTCTTGCCGATCGCGGCCAGCGTGATAGACTTGTCCGGCACGCCCTGCACGACGACCTCGTCCCCAACGATCTCCAGGTCGCTCGGGGATGCCTCCAGCTCGCCGGCCGCGATCTCGAGCGTCTGGTTGCGGGCATCGCGGGCCGCCTCGATCACCGCCGCGCCGACCGTGTAGGTCGTCTTGCTGCCGGCGCTGATGCCGGTCAGCGGCGAGGTGTCGGTGTCGCCGGTCACGATCTTCACCCGGTCGACGTCCACCCCGTACGCCTCGGCCGCGATCAGGGCCAGCCCCATGTTCGTGCCGGCGATGTCGACCGCGCCGGTCAGCACCGTCAGCGAGCCGTCCGGGTTCAACTTCACGCTCGCGCTGGTCGGTTGGATGCCCGGCACCCACCCGCCGACGGACAGGCCGGTCCCGCGCAGCCCGACCCCGTCCTTGCCGCCGCTGGCGCGCCACTCGGCGCGGCCGGTCCAGAGCGGGTGCCTCATCAATTCCTCGAGGCACTCGCGGGCGCCGTTGACCTGCCACGGCTGGCCGTGGGCCATCAGGTCGCCGCCCTTCTGGAGGTGGCGCAGCTTGTACTCGGCCGGATCCAGGCCGAGCTTGCGGGCGATCTGGTCCATCTGGGAGTCGATCGCGAACGCCGTCTGCGGCGCCATCGGCGCGCGATAGGCGGCGATGCTCGGCTTGTGGGTCAGCACCTCGTAGCCGCGCACGTCGAAGTTCGGCCACTGGTACACGCTGGCCAGGAACACCCCGCTCATCGTCAGCACCGCGCCCGAGTAGGCCCCGGCCTCGATGACCGTCTCGCCCTGGAGCGCCAGCGGCGTCCCGTCCGCCTTGACGCCGGTCTTCAGCTTGATCGTCACGCTCGGGGCCGGCATGCCGGCCTGGAGCTCCTCGCGGCGGGTCATGATGAACTTGACCGGTCGGCCCGTCGCTCGCGAGAGCAGCACCGCGATCGGCTCGCAGAGGGCGCGGATCTTCGCCCCGAAGCCGCCGCCGCACTCCATCGGGATGACCTTGATCCGCGCCTCCGGAATGTGGAGGATGTCCGCCACCTCGGAGCGCGTGTTGAAAGAGCCCTGGGTGCTCGTCCAGATCGTCACCCCCCCGGTCTGGTCGACGCTGGCGATGCAGGCGTGCGGCTCGATGTACCCCTGGTGGACCATCGGCACGTGGTAGGTGTTCTCGATCACCAGGTCGGCCTCGGCGAAGCCGGCCTCGATGTCGCCGCGGTGCAGGTGCGACTGCTGGGCGACGTTCGGCCCGCCCTGGACCGCCTCGTTCTCGGTCGGGGCGATGCCGGAGTGGGCGAGCGCCTCGCTCGTGTCGGCTTCGGTGCCCTCGTCGGCAACCCGCGGCGCGTCCGGCCGCATCGACTCGATCGGGTCCACTGCGACCGGCAGCACCTCGTACTCCACGTCGATCAGGTCGAGCGCCTCGTCGGCGATTGCCAACTCGTCAGCGGCGACCGCCGCGACCGGCTGCCCGGCGAAGATGACTCGGTCGATCGCCATGATCGCGTGGCCACGCGTCTTCGCTCCGGCGTGCAGCTCCGGGATGTCGGCGGCGGTCAGGACGGCGCGGACGCCCGGCAGCGCCTTGGCCCGGCTGGTGTCGGTCCGCACGATCCGGGCGTGGGCGTGCGGGCTGCGCAGCACTCGCGTGTGGAGCATGCCCCTCAGGCGTACGTCGTCGACGTACTCGGTCCGGCCGGTCACCTTCTCCGGCGCGTCGTGGCGGGGGATCGCGACGCCGATTCCCTTGACGTCGCGCGTCGTCTTCATCACGGTCGCCATCGCTTAGCGCTCCTTCCTGGGGTCCTGCCCGGAGACGACCTGGCCGGTCGCCTCGGGCTCCGTCGCGGCCTGGGTCGGGCCCCGGTCGCCGGTCGGCTCTACCAACGCCTCGACACCGGCGGGGTCACCTACCTGCCCGGATGCTTCTTGAATCGCCGTCACCATCTTGGTGTACCCGGTGCAGCGGCAGAGGTTGCCGGCGATCCCGTAGCGGATCTCCTCCTCGCTCGGCCGCGGGTTCTCGGCCAGCAGCGCGCTCGCCGACATGATCACGCCGGGGATGCAGAACCCGCACTGGGGGACGCCGTGCTTGACGAACGCGTCCTGGAGCGGGGCGAGCGAGTCGCGCTCGCCGAGCCCCTCGATCGTGCGGACCTCGCGGCCGCGCGCCTGGAGCGCCAGCATCAGGCAGCTACAGACCGGCTGGCCGTCGACGTGGACGGTGCAGGCGCCGCAGTCGCCGGTGCCGCAGCCTTCCTTGGCGCCGGTCAGGTCGAGGGTGTCGCGCAGCGCATCAAGGAGGGTGTGGTACGGCTGGACGAGCACCTCGACCGGCTCGCCGTTGACCGTGCATGCGAGGACTTGTTTCGCCATCGTTCAGTGGGCTCCGTTTCCAGTGGCGTGTCCGTTGCCGCTCGTCGCGCGGCCGGTCGCGCGCTCGAGGGCGGTCGTCAAGGTGCGGCGGGTCAGCACCCGGACCAGGTGGCGGCGGTACTCGGC
>JALYGH010000279.1 GCA_030777205.1 Chloroflexota bacterium | reverse complement strand
CAACGTGGACGTCCACCCCTGATGCAGGCCGCGCTCTTCGCCCCGGATGAGGAGGTCGTCAGCCGCTAGCGCGTCCGTTTGACGGCGATATGGCCGCTATGTGTACCCACAGCTCTGGCCAAGTTTGCGGGTGTACTGCCCCGGCGAGGGCTCGCGGAGGCGCGAAAGCATCAGGATCGGCCCGGCCTGCACCGCGAGCGCGAGGACGGCGAGGGCCGGCAGCCCGGCCAGGTCAACCAGCAGCCCGCCGCCCAGCGGCAGGACGATCGTCGCGGCCTGGCTGATCGTGTCGCTGACGCCGATCGCCCGCCCGCGCTCGGCCGGCGCGACGACCTCGGTGATCAGCGCCGACGAGGCCACGTTGATGCACGACCAGCCGACGCCGACAAGGAAGGTGCCGATCGTGATGACGACGTACTCCGGCGACGTCGGCACCAGGATCGAGCCGAGCGCGATGATCCCGTTACCGGCCAGCATCACGTTGCGGCGCCCGATGCGGTCGCTGAGGCGACCGAGCGGGATCGAGAAGCCAAACATGCCGACGACGTGGAGCGACACCGACAGCGAGATCATCGGCAGTGCGTAGCCGTGGTGGTCGAGCGCGAGCGAGGTCATCGCCATCATCATTGACATCACGCCGAGGGCGGCGAAGCTGTTCGCGAAGGCCGTCGCGAGTGGGAAGTGGCGCAGCCAGGCGCCCAGCCGGCTGCCCTTCGGCGGCGCCGCGATCTCCGCGCTCGACGGCACGTAGCCCGGGTAGTAGTGGGCGAGGTTGCGGGCAATCGTCCGCGGGTCCGGCCGCACCAGCAGCACGAGCAGCATACTCGGGACGATGATGACCGGCAGCAGGAACCAGACCGTCGCGAGACTGTCCTGGCCGGTCAGGTCGGCAACACCGTCGCTGGCCCAGATAAGGACCGGGGCCGCCACTGCCCCGATCAGCGACCCGGTCAGGACGTAACCGAGCCCTTCACCGCGCCGACTCGGAAGGAACATGTCGGCCGCCGCCAGCCGAAGCTGCTGGCCGGCGCCGACACCGAGGCCGAAGATCACCAGGCCGACGACGACGAGCGGGAACGACCCGAGCAGCATCGCCTGGCCGATCACCAGCGTGCCGACCAGCGTGAGCGCCAGCCCGAGCAGCAGGCCGGCCTTCCGCCCGTAGTGGTCGGTGAGGTAGCCGACCGGGTAGGCGATGATGAGGCGGCTCAGGCCGAGGATGCTGGTGCCGACCCCGGAGAACGCCGCCGAGCCGAGCATCTGGACCACGATGATCGGCGCCAGCGTCGGCGTCGTCTGGTTGCCCATGCCGACGAACGCCTGGGTGAGCGCCAGCAAGATCGTGTTCCGCCGGATCAGCGGCGGGATGCCATGTCGCGGTCGGGTGGTCGGTGGCGTGGACGCCCGCGGCGCGCCGGCCTCGTCGAGGGTCGTTCGCATCGATCGTGCTCCCACTGCCGACTCTACTCCGCGAGTAGCGCCCGATACAACGCGCGTCGGCGAGATCTGCCCCCGGACTTGGCGCCCGGACTCGGCAGATCACGAGGCGACGAGGGTGCCCAACCGGGGAGGGCATGTCACGCGCGGACGAGGTATCGTGCCTGAGGTACCCTTGCGTCGAACCACGCTGGACGACGGGAGGCACGCGATGACGACGCGAACCGGCATGGACAAGGTCGTCGGCAGTCCCGAGGAGGCTATAGCAGACCTGACGGACGGGGCGTCGCTCGCCGTTACCGGCTTCGGCACCAGCTACGGGTTCCCGGTCAGCCTGCTGGTGGCCGCCCGCGACAAGGGCGTCAAGGACCTCTGCCTGGTCAGCAACGGGCTCGGGGCGGTCGGGCAGTTGCGCTCGATGCTGCTCGTCGCGAACGGCCAGGTCAGCAAGATGATCGTCTCGTTCTCCTGGCGCCCCGGATCGCCGACGCCGGCCGACGAGCTGATCGACGCGGGGGCGATCGAGGTGGAGCTGGTGCCGCAAGGTACGCTCGTCGAGCGCATGCGGGCCGGCGGAGCCGGCATCCCGGCCTTCTACACGCCCACCGGGGTCGGCACGTCGGTCGCCGAGGGCAAGGAGCTGCGCTACTTCGACGGGAAGCCGTTCATCCTCGAGCGGGCGATCCAGGTCGACTTCGCGTTCATCCGCGCCTTCCGGGCCGACCATCTCGGCAACCTTGAGTTCCGCGGCACGAACCAGAACTTCACCCCGAGCTTCGCCAAGGCCGCCCGCGTGGCCATCGCCGAGGTCGACGAGATCGTCGAGGTCGGCGAGATCCCGCCCGAGGACGTCGGCCTGGCGGGCATCTTCGTCGCACGGGTGGTGAAGGCCACCGTCGAGCCGGACCAGGTCCGCCCGGCCCCGCGTCGCTCGCGCGATCAGCCCCGTCTGTACAACGGGAAGCCCGGCTGGACCCGCGCCGAGATGGCCCGCCGGGTGGCGTCGCTCCTGCCGGAGCATAGCTACGTGAACCTGGGGGTGGGCATGCCGACGCTGGTGTCAAACTGCATCGCCGACCGCGACATCATCCTCCACGGCGAGAACGGGATCCTCGGGTACGGCGAGCAGGTCGACGGGGACGCGGTAGACCGCAACGTGTTCAACGCGGCCGGCGAGTACGTGTCGGTCCGACCCGGGACGGCCTACTTCGACAGCGTGACCGCGTTCGAGATGGCCCGCTCCGGTCGGTTGCAAGCGGTGGTCCTGGGCGCCTATCAGGTCGATCAGGAGGGCAATCTGGCCAACTACAGCACGTCCGACGCGAAGAAGGGCGGGATCGGCGGGGCGATGGACCTAATCGCCGGCAAGCAGACGCTGATCGTGATGATGGAGCACCACGACAGTCGGGACCGCCCGAAGCTCGTCCGCGCCTGCACCTACCCCCTGACGGCACGTGACTGCGTCGACCTCGTCGTCACCGACCTGGCGGTCCTGCGCCGGAGCGACGGCCGCTGGGCCGTCGACGCGGTCGCGGACGGGTTCAATCCCAGCGAGGTGGTGGCGCTGACCGACCTGGACCCGCGGATGGTGCTGACGACGGGATGACGCTCCGGTCGCGTCCGGGCTGCCCCAACGAGCTTCACGGTCGCAATTGGCCAGGCGGCCGGAGTGGTCTCCCACGACACCGGCGCACGGGATGGCCCGGCCACAGTCCCAGCCGAGACGGCCACGGACTCCCAGTCAGGGCCGCGCCTGATATGCTCCCCCGTCCCCTGCTATGCTGCCGGTCGGACGGCAGCGCCGGGGCCGGCCCGGCCGGGGACGGCGGCGGGTGCTGAGGACGACGTCGGCGCGGTGATGGCGCCGCGAGGCTGGAGGCAGGACTCCGATGACCGTTGACCTTTCGCTGTCGTATCGCGCGCCGGCGACCGCGCGCGCCATGGCCGAGGCGGCCAACCGCTTCCTGGAGTCGTTGAACGAGGCTCAGCGGGCGGCCGCGACGTTCCCGTTCGCCGGCGACGAGCGCTACAAGTGGGACTACCGCCCGACGCCGCGCAACGGCCTGCGGCTGATGAACATGACCCGCGAGCAGCAGGCGCTCGCGCTGGCGCTCGTCGACGCCGGCATGAGCGCGCGCGGCGCCGAGCAGACGCGCTGGATCATGACCCTCGACGACATCCTGCGCGAGCACGAGCGGGCCGAGGGCCGGGTCTTCCTCGGCTGGCGCGATTCCGAGTACTACTGGTTCAGCATCTTCGGCGAGCCCGGGCGGCAGCGCCCCATGGGCCTGGCGCGCGGGCGGCCACCACATCGGGCTCCACTTCACGATCGTCGACCGCGAGATGATCGCGCCGACGCCCTGCTTCCTCGGCGCCAACCCGGCCCAGGTACGGCTAGGGCCGCACGCCGGCCGGCGCGCCCTGCCCGAGGAGGAGGACCTGCCGCGGGCGCTGGTCCAGAGTCTCGAGAGCCCCGAGCGCGACAAGGCCGTCTTCAGCCCGACCGCGCCGCCGGACATCATGACCGACGCCTACCACTCGCTCGATCGGTTCCTGCTGCCACGCGGCCTCACCTATCGCGAGATGTCCGGCGAGCAGCGCGGCAAGCTGGTCGAGATCGTCAGGCACTACGTCGGCCGCGCCAATGACGAGCTCGCCGCCCAGGAGTGGGACAAGATCGACCGCGCCGGCCTGGACACCGTCACCTTCGCCTGGGGCGGCCCGGTCGAGAAGGGCCAGGGGCACTACTACGCGATCCAGGGCCCGACGTTCATCGTCGAGTACGACAACACCCAGAACAACGCGAACCACATCCACTCGGTCTGGCGGACGTTCGCCGGCGACTGGGGCGAGGACATCCTCGCCCAGCACTACGCCCAGGCCCACAACGGATACGGCGGCTCGCGTCGCTGACGCCCACGCGGCCGGGGCCGGCGGGCATTCCACCGTCCCCGGCCGCGACGTCGCGCGATCGGGCCGCGCCCACTCGTCAGTACCAGGCCGCCTTGTCCACCACGTTGCGTAGCGGCTCGCCGGCCGCGAACCGCCGCGCGTTCTCCAGCAGCACCTGGTAGCGCCGTTCGGTCAGGTCCTCGGCGTCCTTGACGGCAATGTGCGGGGTCAGCAGGACGTTGGGCAGCGTCCAGAGCCGGTGCTCGGCCGGCAGCGGCTCGATCTCGAACACGTCGAGGCCGCAGCCGGCGATCTCGCCGCGCTCCAGGGCGGCCGTCAGGTCGTCCAGCCGGGTCGTCTTGCCGCGCCCGATGTTGATGAAGAAGGCGGTCGGCTTCATCAGCCCGAAGCGGCGGGCGTCCCACATGCCCTCCGTCTCGGGCGTGTGGGGCGTGGTGGCGATCACCACGTCGGCCCGCGGCAGCACGGCGTCGAGGTCCTCAGGGCCGTGGCGCTCGATGCCCGGCGCCTCGTGCTCCCAGCGCGGGTCGACGCCGATGACGCGCATGCCGAAGGCGGCGCACAGCCGGGCCGTCTCCTGGCCGATGCCGCCAACACCCACGATCAAGGCGGTCGCCTCGGCCAGGCTGAGGGCGGGACGCGGGCGCGCATCCTTGTCCCAGCGCCGCTGCCGCTGCGACTCGACGTAATATGGCAGGCCGCGCGCCAGCGCCAGCAGGAACATCATGATGTGCTGGGAGATGTGGTCGTTGTAGATGCCGCGCGGGTTGCAGACGATGACCGGGTGGTCGATCAGGGCCGGATAGAAGTAGCCGGGGCGTGGGCCGGCGTCCGGGTTCTGGAGCCAGCGCAGCCTGGTCGCCGACGGCAGCAGGTCGGGCGGGACCCAGCCGTAGGCGGCATCGGCGTCGGCGATCTCGCGGCGCGCCTCATCCTCGGTCGCCGGCGCGGCGATGCGGTACTCGGGCAGGTCGGTCGCCAGGCGGTCAGCGAAGCGGCGCCTAAGGTCGTCCAGGGGCGGCATCACCACCAGTTTGGGCATGACTGGCGTCTCCCTCGATGTGCGACGGCTACGGGCGCGGGGTTTCCTGGAACATCGTGAGCCCCATGTCGAGGTACTTCTGGCGCTCCTCCGGCTCGGTGATCACCGCCATGCCCAGCCGGATGCCGCTGCCGCGCACCTGATCGGCCACGTACTGCATGCAGTCGTCGGCCGTTCGGAACCGGTATTCCGGGTGCCGCTGCAGGTCGAAGGTCAGGTCGTTGGGGCCGAACGCGAGATAGTCGATGCCGGGCTTCGCCAGCGCGCGAGCGTTCTCGACCGCCTCGATCGATTCGATCTGGACCGAGAGCACGACGTGCTGGTTCCACCATTCAGCGTACTCGGCGGTGCCGAGTCGGCGGCCGGCCTGCTGCAAGCCATAGCGGGCGACTCCGCCCCAGCTACGCTTGCCGACCGGGGGATAGTAGGCGTAGGCAATGGCTTCGTCGACGGTGGCCGGGTCGACCACCTCGGGGACCAGGATGGCGCTCAGCCCCAGGTCGAGGAAGCGGCCGATCAGGAACGTGAGCCGGGTGTGCGGGATGCGGAACTGGACCGGCACCCCCAGCTCCTCGGCCATGCCGCACAGCGTCACGAGCTGGTCGTCGCTGAAGGCGGTGTGCTGGCCGTCGATGTAGATCAGGTCGTACTTCCCCTTCGACAGGGCCGCCTCCAGTTGGGCGCGGCCGATCGTGATCGGCGGGCGCAGGGCGACGACGACTTCCCCATCTCGGATGCGCTGCTTGAGCGACTGGACCGTGGACATCTGCCCCTCCTCATTCTCCCGCGCACAGTAGATCGCGACTGAACAGCGGCCGGGCCGCGCCGCCGCATGTGTACGCATCGGCTCCGGCGCCGGCCCTCGCGGCGTCCGGCCCAGCCACGCGACGTCGTGCGGCCCTACGGCAGCCATGCTACCCGATGCGCGCACGGCACGCCGTCCACGGTGGCGACGACCACGAGCGGGCGTGGCGGCTTTGGATCGAGACCGGGAGCTGGAGCAGGTGATGGCGCTGCCGAGATCGAGGCCACCGAAGTGGCCGTCGCCCTGAAGGCGCTTCCCGCTGGCTCCCGCCAGGGGGGACGGTCGCGTCGGCGGAAGGGATCGCCGCCCTCCTTGCACGCGGCCCGTCGATCTTGATCGACGGGCTGGCGGGTCCTACCGGCTCAGGGCGTCTCAGGCCTTATCGGCGCGCGTGAGGCTGTAGCCGACACCCGAGACGTTCCTGATACCGCCCGGTCGGTCGCCGACCAGCCCCAGCTTCGAGCGGATGTGACTGATGTGGGTCTTGAGCAGGCTCGCGTCGCCGCCGTCGTAGCCCCAGGCGTACTCCACCAGGCTGTCGTACGACACCACGCGGCCCTCGTTCATCGCCAGCTTGTACAGGATCCGGAACTCCAGCCGCGTCAACCGGACCGGGCGCCCCGCCTGGGTCACCTCGTGCGACTGTAGCTCGAGGACGAGCCCACCCGTCGTGCGCAGCTCGCCGACGACTGGCGCGTAGGGGCCGAGCTGGGTCCGCCGCAGAAGGGCCTCGATCCGCATGCGCAGCACCGACGCGCTGAACGGCTTGGTCACGTAGTCGTCGGCGCCCAGGCGGAACCCGCGGACCACGTCCTCCTCCTGGGCGCGGGCCGTCAGCATGATGATCGGCGTATGGCTCGTCTGCCGGATGCGGCGACAGACCTCAAACCCGTCCAGCTTCGGCAGCTTGCCGTCCAGCAGCACGATGTCCGGGCGCTCCGCCTCCCAGCGCAGGAGGGCCTGCTGCCCGTCGACGGCGGCCACCACGGTGTAGCCCTCGCGCCGCAACGCGTAGGTGGTGACGTCCAGCAGGTCGATGTCGTCATCTACGAGCAGGGCTTTCATCGCTCCGTCCCCCTCGCGCTCCCCGGGACGTCGGTGCCACTGCCCGCGCCCGGCCGGGCATCTCGAACCAGAAACGGGCGCCGCCGCCACGGCGGTTCCCCGCGCCGACCCGGCCGCCATGGGCCTCGACGACCCACTTCACGATCGCCAGCCCGAGCCCGACCCCGTCCTGCGACGCGCCCGCCACGCGATAGAACACCTCGAACAGCTGCGGTGCGCTCTCGCTCGGGAATCCCGGGCCGCGGTCGACCACGCTGACG
>JALYGH010000278.1 GCA_030777205.1 Chloroflexota bacterium | reverse complement strand
TCGAACACGCTCTACGACCAGGGCTACAAGACGATCGGCTGCGCGCCGTGCACGCGACCGGTCGAGCCGGGCCAGGACTCGCGGGCCGGCCGCTGGTGGTGGGAGACGAACGCGCCGAAGGAGTGCGGGATGCACTGCGCGATCGAGACGGGCGGGTTCGAGCACGAGCTGGAGGTCATCGTCGGTGGCAACTCCCACTGAGTCCCCTACGGAATCCAAGGTGGCGCAGGCCGGAGGGGTGGAGAGCCCTACCCCGGCCACCCGCGCCGAGGCCGCGCTCGAGCTGACCGCCGAGGAGCGCGACCTGCTGATCGTGGACGTGCCGGCCTTCAGCCGGACGCTGAAGGACCCGGCCGCCCGCGAGCGGTACGCCGCGCTCGCCAACGCCGCCGGGCGCGGCGTCGTACCGCCCGAGCTGCTCGTCTCGCTCGCGGCGATGCTCGAGCTGATGCTCCAGACGCGCGCCGTGCGCCAGCGCCACGGCCCTGACGCCGAGAAGCTGCTGACCGACCTGTTCTTCAAGACCGGGCGCGGCGCCGGGCTGCGCGAGGCGGCGAAGGATGTCACTCGGGCGCTGAAGGCGCTCGAGGGTCAGACGCTCGGCAAGGTCCGGGTGACCGCCGCCCCGGGCCGGCACACGATCGCGATCGAAACGGACCGCGCCCACCTGACGCTCGTCGTCGACAACGGCGGCGCTCGCGTCGAACGGGTCGAGGTCGGCGGCTAACGACGCGATGGCCACCCTCGACACACGACCCCACATCGAGGATCCGTCCGCCGCCACGGGCGACGGCTTCACCGTCTGGCTCACCGGGCTCTCCGGCGCCGGCAAGTCCACCCTCGCCGCGCGGCTCGACGCGGAGCTGCGCCGGCGCGGCCATCGCGTCGAGCTGCTCGACGGCGACGTCGTCCGCACGAACCTGTCGAAGGGACTCGGTTTCAGCCGGGAGGACCGCGACACGAACATCCGGCGGATTGGGTTCGTGGCGAGGCTGCTCAGCCGCAACGGCGTGGCGACGATCGTGGCCGCGATCTCGCCGTACCGAGCGGTCCGCGAGGAGGTGTGCGCCGAGATCGACCGCTTCGTCGAGGTGTACGTGTCCTGCCCGCTGCCGGAGCTGGTGCGGCGGGACGTCAAGGGCCTCTACGCTCGGGCGCTCCGGGGCGAGATCGAGCACTTCACCGGCGTCTCGGACCCGTACGAGCCGCCGCTCGCGCCGGAGGTCGTCGTCGAGACCAACCGCGAGACGATCGACGAGTCGCTCGCCAAGATCCTGGCGGCGCTCGAGGAGCGGGGCTACACCGAGCCACCGGAGGCCGGCACCCACCGTCTCTGATCCAGAGCTTCCGCGCCGAGCCAACCCATGCCGTCCCCAACGGCTTCGCTCGTGCTTACGGCGGCGCGGCCGTGCAGGCGGCGACCGCGTCAGGGGCCTGCCGGGGGCGTAACGTTCTCCGCCTATGCGTCCGCGACGCCGATACGTGATTCCCCGAAGCCGGTCACTGCCGCCTCGACGCTGGACCAGACAGTAGCTTGGTGGCCGCTGGCGTCGATGACGCGCCAGCTCGGGGCCTTCGCCAGGGCTAGATAGGTGTCACGCGCTCGACTCAGCAATTCGGTTCGTTCTTCGTAGGCGTCGCGGCCGGTCCGTTTCCGTGCCAGCGATACTTCAGGTGGAATATCCAGCAGCACGGTTAGGTCCGGGACTGGCAATCCACGTTCGAGCTCGAGCATCCAGTCCAGATCGAGGCCCTGTGCGGCGCCATACGCGATGCCCGAAGCTATGTAGCGGTCGACGACGACGGTCCGGCCGGACGCGAGCCAGTCGCGTATCACTCCCGCGCGCTCCCAACGATTGGCGGCGTAGAGAAGCTGCCGGGCCTGCGGGGGGAAGTCACGCTCGCCGCGCAAGAAGGCGGCAATCTCGCGGCCGAGCGGCGTGGCGTAGTCGGGAAACCCGGTCAGCTCAGTCGGAGTACCGTCCCGCCGCAGCCACTCGACGAGCTGCTCGCAGACGGTCTGCTTCCCTGCCTGATCGATGCCCTCGACGGCAATGAGCCACCCAGCCAGTCGCCGCACCACGCCTCCCGTAAACCGCCGATCGTGGGGATCCTCATGATGCCATGGACCGCGCCGTTCGTCGCGCCGGATGCCCGTTCCGTGATCTCATCGAAGCAGGCCGAGCGCACGACCCCGATCACGACGGATGGCGGTCCCGTCAATAGCCGGCAGCCGGAGGCGGCCTCGCCAAACCTCGTGCTACACTGGCGACCGTGACGCGCGACACTCGGAGGAAATGAGGCGCCACGGACGGTGAGGCGGTACGATGGATTCGTGCTCGACCTCGACGGTACGGTCTACCTCGGCGACCGGCTGATCCCCGGCGCCGACCGGGCGGTCGCGCGCCTGCGGGCCGCCAACCGACAGGTCGTCTTCCTCTCGAACAAGCCACTCGAGTCGCGCGACGCCTACGCCGCGAAGCTGACCCGGCTCGGCATCCCGACCCCGCCGGAGGACGTCATCACGTCGTCCCTCGTGCTGGCTCGCGTGCTCGCGCGGGAGACGCCGGGCGCGTCGGTCGTGGCCATCGCCGAGCCGCCCCTGATCGCGGAGCTGGAGCGGGCCGGGATCGTCGTCACCGATCGACCCGAGCGGGCGCGCTGGGTCGTGATCTCCTTCGATCGGACCTTCGACTACCGCAAGCTCGACCTCGCGTTTCGGGCCGCGCGCCACGGCGCCGAGCTGATCGCCACGAACCCGGACCGCACCTGCCCCGTGGATGGCGGCGAGCTGCCCGACTGCGCCGCGATGATCGGGGCGGTCGAGGGCTGCGCCGGCCGGCGCGTCGAGCGCATCGTCGGCAAGCCGTCCCCGCTGACCGCCGCGGCCGCGCTGGAGCGCCTGGAGCTGCCGGGCGCGGCCTGCCTGATCGTCGGGGACCGCCCGGAAACGGATATAAGGATGGGACTGGCGGCCGGCATGGACACCGCGCTCGTGCTGACGGGCGTCACCCGCGCGGACGGCATCCCGGCGACGGACGACCGGCCGACCTACGTGCTCGCTTCGATCGCCGAGCTGGAGCGATTTACATGAAACGAGCGAGCCTGCAGGAGCTGGCATCGGCGCACCTCGACGTCCTGATCGTGGGCGGGGGCATCGTCGGCTGCGGGATCGCCCGCGACGCGGCGCTCCGCGGGCTCAGCGTCGGCCTGGTCGAGCGCGAGGACATCGGGGCCGGGACGACCTCGCGCTCGACCCGCCTCATCCACGGCGGCCTGCGCTACCTGGAGCTGCTCGACTTCGGCCTGGTCCGCACCGATATGCGCGAGCGCGAGATCCTGCTCCGCATCGCCCCGCACCTGGTTCGGCCGCTCCCGTTCCTGGTGCCGATGTACGACTGGCCCGCCTGGAAGCGCGATCGCCTGCGGGTCGGGATGGTGCTGTACGACCTGCTGTCCTACGACAAGAGCCTGCCGTGGCATCGGTTCTTTTCCGTCAAGGAGACGTTGGACGCCGAGTCGGGACTCAACCCGCACGGGCTCCAGGGTGCGGCGCGGTACTACGATTGTCAGGTCGAGTTCCCGGAGCGGCTGGCGCTCGCGAACGCGGTCGACGCGGCCGAGCACGGGGCGCTGATCCGGACCTACACGGCCGTCGAGCGGTTCTGTCGCGAGGGGAACCGCGTCGTCGGGGTCGAGGCGCGCGACCTGGGTACCGATCGCCGCGTCATGATCGGGGCACGGATCGTCGTCAACGCGACCGGGCCCTGGCTCGACCGGAGCCTGGCCGGCGTGGAGGACGATCGGGAGCCACTCCTGCGGACGACGAAGGGCGTCCACCTCGTCATGCCTTCGATGACCAGGAACGCGATCCTCCTCCTGGCCCGGCGGGATAGCCGCGTCTTCTTCGTCGTGCCGTGGTTCGATTACTCGCTCGTCGGGACGACGGACACGGATTACCCGGACGACCCGACGGGCGCGCAGGTCGACGCGGCAGACGTCGCCTACCTCCGGCACGAGGCCGCCCGTGCGCTCCCGGGCGTTGCGACAGCCCCGGTGTACTACGGCATGGCCGGCGTGCGCGCGCTCGTCCGCAAGGAGGGCGTGAACGAAGGGCGCGTTTCCCGAAAGCACGCCGTGCGGGACCACGCGCGGCGTGGCGGTCCGGCCGGCCTGGTATCTGTCGTGGGCGGCAAGATCACCGCGTATCGGGACATCGCCGAGGAGGTCGCGGACGTCATCGTCGACCAGCTCGGGCGCCGCGCGCGCAGCCATACCGCGCGAGTGGCGCTCCCCGGCGGTGATGCGAAGCCCGACAAGGTGGTGGCGAGTCTTCAGACGCGCGGCGAGGCGCTCGGGCTGACGGAGGAGCAGATTCGGCATCTTGTCAGCCTGTACGGGTCGCGGGCACGCGAGGTGCTGGTGCTCGCCGAACGCCGGCCAGGACTGGCGGACCGCTTCTGCGAGCACGGCCCGACGATTCGGGCCCAGGCGACGTACGCGGCGCTCGACGAGGCCGCCACGACCCTGGCCGACGTGCTCCTGCGGCGCGCGCCGATCGGGCTCGCCGCCTGCCTCGGCCTCGATTGCGTCGAGGTTGCTGCCGACGTCATCGGGCAGGCGCTACGCTGGGACGATGCCCGCCGCCGCCGCGAGGTCGAGGCGTACCGCCGGCTGGTGGCGGAACGGTACGCCGGGCCGACGGCTCCCGGTGTCGCGACGGCCACGGCGTAGCGCCCCGCTTCGAATCCGTCGGGGTGGCGC
>JALYGH010000277.1 GCA_030777205.1 Chloroflexota bacterium | reverse complement strand
GAGGCGGCCTGGATTGACGGCGCCACGCGCGCCCAGGCGATCATGCACGTCATCTTCCCGCTCGCCCTGCCGGGAGTGATCGCCACGTCGATCTTCACCTTCATCGTCGCCTGGAACGAGTACCTCTTCGCCCTGATCCTGATGAACACCGATCCGATGAAGACGCTGCCGGTCGGATTGGCGGACCTCCTGAACCGGCCGATGACCGACTGGGGGGTCATCATGGCCGCCGGGGTGGTCATCACCATCCCGGCCCTGCTCTTCTTCATCATCACCCAGAACTACCTCATCAAGGGCTGGGGCGCCGGGGCCGTCAAGGGCTGACGTACCCGCCGGGCGCGGCATAGCGGCGAGAGCACGACGCCCCCCGTCGTTGCGGTACGATTGTCCCAACGAGGGGGCGCGTGTGGCTTTTACCGTCGCTGACTTCGGCGATCTTGTGCGTCTCCTGGAGCAACATCCGGAGTGGCGCGCCGAGCTACGTCGCCTTGTCTTGACGGAGGACGAGCTGGGGCTGTCGGCCGCCCTGCGCCGGCTCGCCGACGCCCAGGCGCAGACCGATGAGCGCGTTGCGCGCCTGGAGACGGCCGTCGCGGCCCTGGTCGAGGCCCAGGTACGTACCGAGGGACGACTCGGGAATATCGAGGTCCGGCTCGAGGGCATTGACGGGCGGCTCGACGGCGCCGATCGGCGGCTCGAGGGCATCGACGGGCGGCTCGACGGCGTCGATCGGCGGCTCAACGGCATCGACGGACGCATGGACCGGGTAGGTGATCGCCTGGGCCATGTCCTCGGCAATGACCTGGAACGGCGCTACCGCGAACGCGCCAGTGCCTACTTCAGCGACGTGGTGCGTCGCCCGCGGCCCCTCTCCGCGCAGCGGCTCGCCGACCTCTTGGATAGCCCCGAGAGCGATGAGCGGCTATCTGCTGCCGAGCGTCGCGACGTGCTCCTCGCCGACCTGGTGGTCAGTGGCCAGCCCGTGGCCGGCGAGGGGGATGTGTACCTGGTCGTCGAAGTCTCAGTCGGGATTGGCCCGAGCGACGTGGAGCGAGCGATCCGGCGCACCGCGCTCCTGGGGCGGCTGCGGCCGACCCTGGCAGCGGTGGCCGGCGAATCGATCACGGCCGAGGCCGAGGAGCTCGCCCAGGAACGTGGGGTCTGGCGAATCCTCGATGGCCGCGCCAGTCCGCCCGAGGCACGGGCCAGCTGACGAGACCGAGGGAGTAGGGGACGGTGAAGGCGACGCGGATCGAGAAGGTCGAGACGATCCTCTGGGAGCGCTGGCTCCTGGTGCGGGTCTACTGCGAGGACGGCACCGTCGGCATCGGCGAGGGCGGCGTCCACGGCTGGCAGCGCCCGACCGAGACGATGATCAAGACGTTCGAGCCGTACCTGCTCGGCAAGGACCCGAGCCTGATCGAGCACCATTACCAGTTCCTGTACCGCTCGTCGCACTTCATGGGCTCGATCGTCCAGGGCGCCCTCTCGGCGATCGACATCGCCCTCTGGGACATCAAGGGCAAGCGACTCGGCGTCCCGATCTACGACCTGATGGGTGGCAAGACGCGCGACCGGGTCCGCTGTTACATCCACGTCAAGGGCGACACGGCCGAGGCGCTCGCCAGGGACGCGCTGGCCAACGCCGAGGCCGGCTTCACCGCCATCCGCTTCAGCGCGTTCGGGCCAGATTTCTACCTCCACAAGTCGTACGCCGAGTGGGCCGACGACGCCGTCCGGCGCGTCGGGGCCGTCCGCGAGGCGGTCGGACCGCACGTCGACATCTGCGTCGAGATCCACCGCCAGATGAACCCGGCCGAATCGATCGCGCTCGGGCGCCGGCTCGAGCAGTTCGACCCGTTCTTCTACGAGGACCCGATGCTGCCGGACAGCCCCGCTCGGATGGGCGACGTCGCGGCGCACTGCAACGTCCCGATCGCGACCGGCGAGCGGTTCACGACGATCTTCGAGTTCCAGCAGCTCCTCGAGAACAAGGGCGCGGCCTACGTCCGCCCGGACCTCTGCCTCTGCAGCGGGCTGTCCGGCTGCAAGAAGGTCGCGGCGATGGCCGAGGCCCAGCACGTCAAGGTCATCCCGCACAACCCGCTGTCGCCGGTCAGCACGGCCGCCTGCGTGCAGCTCGATGCCTGCATCCCGAACTTCGCGCTCCAGGAGTATACCGGCGAGTCCGAGCCGCCCAAGAGCGAGCTGCTGGTGAACCCGCTCAAGCTGGAGAGCGGCTACCTCGTCGTCCCGGAGGGGCCGGGCCTCGGCATCGAGCTGAACGAGGCCGCCCTGACGGCGTACCCCTTCACGGAGAAGATCCTCGACACGCCGATCGGCTTCGACGGCTCCGTCCAGGATCGCTAAGACCCGTGACCGACCGTACGGGCCGGCCGCCTTGTGACTCCTCGGGACGCTCCTGCTTGAACGGTTGCGCGTATCGAACCCGCCCGGAGCGCGCATCCCTGCGCGGCAGCGGCCTGATCGGCACGGGAGGCCGACCGATACTGGCCGGCGAGGCCGGCGCGGGACGTCCCCAGTGAGCCGACGCCAGCTCGGCGTCGTCCTGACCCCCGCCGAGGTGCAGGACGAGGGGCTCGATCGCGTCCTCAACAACATCGTCGGTGCCGGGGCGACCGCGATCTCTCCGACTCTCGGCGTCTACGCGCCGGGCTTGCCCGGTGAGGGCTCCCGCGAGCCGCCCCTCGACGTCAGCGGCGCGGCACGGCTGCTCGATCGGCCGCTCTGGGGCCACCGCGAGCTGTGGCTGCGCGGCTACACGCCGTACCCGCCCGACCCCGCGATCTGGGCCGACGTGGCGTACCCACCCCCGCCGCTCGCGCCGCCGGAGCTGAGGACCGACGTCGTGCGGAGCATCATCGACGGAGCCCGTGAGCGCGGCCTGGCCGTCGAGATCCAGGTCAGCCCGTTCACCCTGCCCGGCGCCCCCGGTGGCCAATCGGTTGGCAGCGGCCACGGAGCGGGCGCGAGTGCCGATCGCCCGCTCCGGAACGACGGCACGGTCGGCGAGCAGATCGTGGCCGGGCACGGCTGCCTCAACAACCCGCGGGTCCGCGAGCTCGGCCGGGCCCGCGTCCGCGAGGCGCTGCGGCACTACCCCGACGTGGACGGCGTGTTCCTCGACTGGACGGAGTACACGTGCTACTTCCTGGAAGATTGCTTCACCTGCTTCTGCGAGCACTGTCGCACCGCCGCCGAGCGGTCAGGTTGCGACTGGCGGCGAATGCGGGAGGACACGCAATCCCTCTGGGACCGGCTCCATCGGCTGGGTGCCGCGGACGTTGCCCGTGCTGCCGACCCGGCCGACTGGCCGTTCGCCCTGGCCGGCGCGCTGATCGATTACCCAGGGGTGGTCGACCTGCTGCGTTTCAAGGCCGACTCGGTGCGCGAGGCGGCGGCCGCGCTCCGCCGCGCGATGGACGAGTCCGGGGCGACGAATGTCTCGCTCGGCTTGAACGGCTTCGCTCCGCCCTGG
>JALYGH010000276.1 GCA_030777205.1 Chloroflexota bacterium | reverse complement strand
GAGCGCCTCGAGGGCGGCCAGCTCGCGCTCACGGCCGATGAGCGGCGTGCGAAGGACCGGCAGGTTGTGGCGGGGGGCGTCGGGAGCCCGCGCGTACGACGCGGCATCGGCCAGGCCGGGGACGACGAGGCCGTAGACGTGCTCCGGCTCGGCGATGTCCTTGAGCGGGACGTCGCCCACATCGGTCAGCTCGATCTCGCCGAGGAGGGCGCCCCGCACCCGCTCCACGAACGGCTGCGAGAGGACGACCTGGCCACCGGAGGCGACCGCCAGCAGCCGCGAGACTCGATTGACGTGCGGGCCGAAGAAGTCGCCGTCGCGCTCCTCGGCCGGGCCGGCGTGGAGGGCGACGCGCACCCGGATCCTGATCGGCTCGGGCCACGCTTCGGCATGCAGGTCGCGCTGGATGTCGACCGCGGCGCCGAGCGCGCGGCCGGGATCGCCGAAGACGGCGCAAAACCCGTCGCCGATCGTCTTGAAGACGCGCCCGCCGTGGCGCGCAATCGCCTGGCTGACCAGCGCGTCGTGGCGGGCCAGCGCGGTCCGCATCGCCGCCGGGTCGCGCTCCCACTGGCGGGTGCTGCCCTCGATGTCGGTGAACAGGAACACGACGACGCGGGCGGCGCCCCCGTGCCCTTCGTCGATCGCCATACCGCCCTCGTGCCGGTCGCTGAGCCCCCGAGCCCATCGGCGAGCAGCTTACCGCCGGCGAATCGCCAGCCGGATGAGGTGTCGGCATCGCCGATAGCCGCTCCCCGGCAGGCTACCGCGCGGCCAGGCGGCCCGTCAATGTACCCGCCGGCGGCCACGATGGCGCACGCCATCGCCACGCCGCCTCTTCAGCGAGTGCTCGAAACGATCGGGAGGGAAGAGTAGAATGGCGGCCGGCGCGTCGCCCACGCCGGGTCCGCGCCGCGAATTGGAGGCCAGCCGTGGGAGCCTGCATCGTCCGACCGCGCACCTGCGCCCCGCCGACCCTCGACGACCCAACCGACGCCGAGAAGCGGAACGCGGACATTGTCCGCGAGTTCATCCGGCAGGTCTGGAACTACCGGTGGACCGATGACGACGAGCGGCGGTCGCGCGCCGACCCTGCCTACCTCCCGCCGTCGGTCCGCGGGGCGATCAGGAAGCTCGTCAGCCCGCGCGTGATCCGGCACCGCTTCGACGACGCCGACATGCCGCGCCGCGGCGACGGACAGGCCGATTTCGAGCAGTGCATCCGCGACGTCCACGCCGTCTGCACCGACCTGCAGATCCAGGTCGTCCAGCTCATGGCGGACGGCAATCGGGTGATGGCCGTCCTCGTCCTGACCGGCACGGACCGCCGCGCCGACGGCAACGCCGGGGGCCCGGGCGTGCTGGACCGGACGCCCGCATCCGGTCGGGAGTTTCGGAGCAGCGTGGCCGCGACGTACCGCCTGAGCCGGGGCCGGATCGTCGAAGACTGGAGCCTGAGCGACCAGCCCGGCCTGAGCTTGCAGATCGCCGGCGATCCCGCGTAGCGGGACTCTGATTCACAGCCTGCGCCGACACTGTCCTGACGCGGCACCTGATGGAACATGGAATGACAGATCAGGGTCCGGTCTGTAGCGACGCGGCGATAGCAGAAGAAGAAGCGAGGGACCGTTTCCAGTCCCTCGCTCGCTTGATCGTCCTCCCTGAGCCTTCCAGACCAGGGCGACGAACCTAACTGTCGACGATCGTTACTGGCCGTCCGTGATGGTCACTGGCCCCGTAGTCCCGTTAGCCGTCGCATTGCAGATCGCCTCCGAGGTACCGCCCTCTTGGGCGACATCGGCTGCCAGTAGAGCAACGTTCGAAACGTTCACGCTTGGGCAGAGCTGCGCGACGATGCCCGCCGCGACACCGATACCGACGTTCTCGGCGACCGTCACGTTGCCGACCTGGACGTTCACCAGACCGTTCGCGTTCTGCTGATTGCCCCCGCCGTTACCGTCGTCGTCGTTGTCGACGATGCGGACTTCGCCAGTAGTACCTTGCGCCGTCCCCTCACAGAAGGAGCGCGATTCACCACCACGCTGGTCCACTGCGGCTGCAAGCGCGGCAACGTTGGAGACGTTCACCGCGGGGCAGATCTGTGCGACCGCGGCCACTGCGGCAGCTATGGCGACACTCTCGAGGATCGTCACGTCGCCGACCTGGACGTTCACGAAGCCATCGGCATCCTGCTGGTTCCCGCCTTGTGCTTGGACTCCCGATACCGGCAAGAGCACCAGCGCCGTACCCAAGGCGAGCGCGCCTACGGCATACCGAACACGACCGAACATGGGTCCACCCCCGAGCCGCGAATCGCGGCTTCCGTCGATGTAGCGCACCATCGCTTTCGCTACGGTGTCGCCCGCAGTCTATCGCTGCACGTGGCATGCCAGCCTCGCGCCCCGAAGGTTCGGCGTCGCTGGGATCCGGGCCTCAAAAGCGGGGTTCCGTTACGCAGTTGGCCATGCATGTTTACACGGCTGCGTCCTACGCCGCTGCTGGTGGTCGTCCACGCCACGGCGCCGAGACTTCTCGTCGAACCTGCGTGTGAGAAGAGGTTTCGACTCATCAACTGACAGGCAATACATACTCAAGTCGTCGGTGGTTGAAGGATGAACCGGGGCGGCGCCACCACAAAGAGTCACTCATACGATTTGGGTACAGCTTCGTGTCAAGGAGGTATTGTCAAGAGTTGTGGATCGGCGATGATCAGGCAGCGGTCTGAATATCGGCCGTGTCCGCTCGCTCGATCCTGACGCCATCCCGGAAGCGGACGCCGGCGCGGACCTGGGCGACCAGGTGCGGGGCGTTCAGGCGTCGCCAGCGCCGCTCGGCCATCGTCAGCAGCTTGAATGCCATCGTCAGGCCGGC
>JALYGH010000275.1 GCA_030777205.1 Chloroflexota bacterium | reverse complement strand
ACCCTCGTAGTAGACCGCCAGGTCGTCGCGGAGGGTCATTTCGAACAGCGCCGACCGCTCGCCCGACTGGAGGTCCTCGAACAGTGCGCGGTCGGGCAGGCGTTCGAAGACGCACGGCTCGTCGGTGCGCCCGGCGCAACCGTCGCAGGCGTCGACGCCTCGCTTGCAAGTGGCCTCGCGCAGCAGGCCGGTGACCTCGACGTGGCGCGGGCGGCTGATGTAGCTGGCGAGCGGGACGCCGACCCGGCGGACGCGGTCCATTGCGTCGACGTACGGGGCGAGCAGCGCTTCGCGGAGGAAGTTCTCCGGCCGTTCTTCGAGGACCCACAGCAGGAGGGTGCCGTCGGCCAGGACGACGGTCGGCGTGCCGTCACGACCGCGCACGGCGGCCAGGGTCGCCGCCCGCTCCATCTCCAGGCAGGCCCGCTTCGCGCTGAGATGGCGGTCCTGGACTGGGACGCGGCGGTCCCCATACGTGATGTACAGGTCCTCCGGCTCGAAATGGAGGCTCGGCTCGCTGGCTAGCTCGGCGCCCGGCGCCGGGCCGTACTCGATGACGGCCCAGCCGACGTTCAGCACGTAGTAGTCGGCGATCCCGTGGCGATCAGGCTCGATCTGCGAGCCGTCGGTAGCGACCACGCGGTAGGCGTGCGGCGGGTCGATCAGCCGGTAGCGGAGGTCGAGCCGCTCGAGGGGCGTGGCGAGGCGCTTGTTCGCCCCGCGCGCCACCTCGCCAAGCCCTTCCCAGTCGCGGGCCAGCTCCCGGAGCTGGCGTCGCGCGTGGGCGACCCACTGGGGATACCGCGCACCACGGTCGAGGAGCGCCCGCCCCATCAGCCCTACGCGCGGCCCGAGCTTGAGCATGTCGAGGGTCATCGCGGGCTCCCCTTCACGCAGCGCATCGCGATCCCGCCGTCCCCGACCCATGCACCGGCTGGCCGGCCGAGCGTCCAGTCGCCCAGAATCAGCGGGCCACCCGCGACGCTTACGCGGTGTTCCCATTCTCCATCATACGGGAAGACCATAGCCGAGGCGAACATTTGTCCGGGCATTGCCGCCAGTATACCGCCCGCCCGGGCGCCCGAGAAGACGGGGAGGTTCCCGCTCTGCCGCGCGATCAGGTCGATCCGAGCACACTTCGCCTGCTTGCGATCGGGACGGATGCCAGCCTGGTCCGCCCGTCGGGGGTCGCGTTTGGCGACGCGCACCAGCGGCAGTTCAAGTACGCCGGCATCCTCGGCGCGTACCACATGATCGTGCGGACGCTCGGCGGCGACCGCCGCCCGATCGTCCATAGCGCCCCGGTGGTCACTGCAGATCGGAGCGGCGTGGCGCGGCTGGCCGGCAGGCCACGCGGCGCCGGCCGGTTCGTTGTCCACCCGAGCGCCTCGCGCGGCCGCGGCGCCTTCCCCCACGACGCCTACCTTCTTGGCGCGGCGCTCCAGCGGCGGATCGGCTTCGACCTCGTGTCAACCGAAGACCCGCTGTTGTGCGGGCTGGCCGGGGCGGCCTTGCGGGCGCGCTTCAACTTACCGCTCTCGGTCCAGATCGCCGGCGACATGCTCGACAACCCGTACTGGCTTCGCGAGCGGCGGATCAACCCGGGCCTGAATGCGCTCGGGAAGTGGCTGGTGCGGCGGGCCGACAGCGTGCGGGTGGTGAGCGAGCGCGAGCGGGCGAAGCTGCTCGGCTACGGCGTGCCGCCGGAGCGGGTCGCCAACATCGGCTGGATCACCGACTTCTCGCGTTTCGATGACCTGGACGGGCGGGCGCTCCGCGAGCGGCTGCTCGGGCCGCGCGGGCGGGTGCTGCTCCTGTTCGTCGGGCGGCTGGTCCTCCAGAAGGACCTGCCGACCCTGATCCAGGCGATGGCGCTGGTCGCCCGCGAGCGCCCCGACGCCCGCCTGGCCATCGCCGGCGACGGCCCGGAGCGAGCGCCGGCCGAGCGGCTGGTCGACGCGCTGGGTATACGGGACGCCGTCCGGTTCTTGGGACGGGTTGATTACCCCAATGTCCCGGAGTATTACGCCGCGAGCGACCTGTTCTTGCTGCCGTCGCGCTACGAGGGGAACGCGCGGGTACTCGCGGAGGCCGCCGCGGCCGGCCGGGCTGCCGTCACGACCGACGTCAGCGGCGCCCGCGATACGATCCTGGAGGGCGAGACCGGCCGCGTCGTTCCGGTCGAGCGGCCGGACCTGTTCGCCGAGCGCGTGCTGGAGCTGATCGCCGACCCGGTCCACCTCGCCGAGATGGGCGAGCGGGCGCGCGCGCACATCCGTGCCCTCTACGCCGAAGAGAAGCTGCTCGCTCAGTTCGCCAGCTTCTGGTCGGAGACGGCCGCCCGCCGCGCCCCACGCCGGTGAGTGCGGAGCCGCCCCGGCCACGCCTGCCCCACCTCACATGGGATGAAGGGTTGTCGAGACGTGAACTGGGAACCGTCGGACCGCTACCACGAGTGGGAAGGGTGCATTGGCTGTGTCCACTATCGCCACGCGCACTGCGTCGCCTACCCGACACGCATCCCGCTCATCATCCTCGACGGTCAGGTGGATCACATGGTGCCCCGTCCGGGCCAGGTCGGCGAGACGGTGTTCGAGCCGATCGATGTCGAGCACTGGCGGCTGACCGGCGAGCGCCGACCTCGTCGGAGCGCCGAGGGTCGCGCCGCCGTGGCGTCCACGTCGGACGGCGCGACGGAGTAGCTGCCCGCATCGTCCGACGTCCTGCGAACGCGTCCGGAAGGGCCGCCGGCGGCCCCGTTGCCGATGCGTTCGATGGCCATGCTTGGCGGTGCCCGCCCGCGAGCGATCAGTCGCGGGCGGAAAATCGTCGCCCGCCCGGCCCGAGCGACTCATAATCCAACCTGGTGGTCCCGCGGACGCGGGGAGTCTCGCCCAGGATGGAAAATATGCTCCGCACCCGCCGGCTGCGTGCCGGCCTGATCCTCGTCGCGGTCGTGCTCGCGCTCGGGACGCTCGGCGCCAGGTTCCTGCCCGAGATTCCGGGCAGTCCGCTGGTGGCCGCGCAGGCCGGCCGCGTGTCATCGCTCCAGCTCCCGCCCGGCTTCCGGATCGAGACATTCGCCAGCGATCTCCCGGGAGTCCGCTTCATGACGATCGGGCCGAACGGCGAGCTGTACGCCACGCTGGTGCGGCGCGGCGAGATCGTACGCGTCCCCGACCGGGACGGAGACGGCCGGGCCGATGGCGCGGAAGTGGTCGCCGAGGGCTTGAACGCACCGCACGGAATCGTCTTCCACTACGGCGCGCTGTACGTCGGCGAGACCAATCGGGTCTCGCGCCTGACCGACGCGGACGGCGACGGCGTCTACGAGGGGCACGAAGTGTTGGCCGACCTGCCGAGCGGCCGCGGCCACTCGGCGCGGACGCTCGGGTTCGGGCCGGATGGGATGCTGTACGTGTCGGTCGGCTCGTCCTGCAACGTCTGCAACGAAGAGGACGAGCGCCGCGCCGCAATCCTCCAGATGGCGCCGGACGGCAGCGGAGCACGCATCTACGCCCGCGGCCTCCGCAACGCCGTCGGCTTCGTCTTCCACCCGGCCACCGGCGAGCTGTGGGCCACGAACAACGGACGCGACATGCTCGGCGACGACGAGCCGCCGGAGACGATCAACGTCGTCCATGACGGCGACGACTTCGGCTGGCCGCGCTGCATCAATGGAACCCAGCCCGATCCGCAGTTCGGGTCGCCCGGGGCCTGCGACGGCGTGGCGCGTCCCGTCGTCGAGATGCAGGCCCACTCGGCCCCGCTCGGCCTGCGCTTCTATGAGGGGACGCAGTTCCCGCCGGAATACCAGGGCGATCTGTTCGTGGCGTTCCACGGCTCGTGGAACCGCAGCATCCCGACCGGCTACAAGGTCGTCCGCATCCCGATCGAGGATGGCCGCCCGGCTGGGCCGGCCGAGGATTTTGTGACCGGCTGGCAGCAAGGCGAGAGCCGCGGCTGGGGCCGCCCGGTTGACCTGGTGGTCGGCAGCGACGGCAGCCTGTTCATCTCGGACGATGCCACGGGGCAGATTTACCGCGCCTGGTACGCGGGGTAGGAACGAGGGGCAGGGGGCTACGGCGACAGCCGCTCGATCGTCCAGGCGCCATCGGCGGCCCGGGTGTAGCGCAGGCGGTCGTGGAGGCGGCTCGGGCGGCCCTGCCAGAACTCGAACGAGGCTGGCACGACCCGAAAGCCGCCCCACGTCGGCGGCAGCGGCACGTCGCCGCCCTTGAGCTCGAGCGTGAGCCGCTTGACCCGCTCCTCCAGCTCCGCGCGGTCCGCCAGCACCTCGCTCTGGCGCGAGGCGAGCGCCCCGACGCGGCTCGCGAACGGGCGGCTTCGGAAGTAGCGCTCGGACTCCTCGCGCGCGACCATCTCGACGGCACCGCCGATCCGGACCTGGCGCTCGAGACTCGTCCAGTAGAACACCAGCGCCGCGCGGGGGTTGGCGGCCAGCTCGCGCCCCTTCTGGCTCTCGTAGTTGGTGTAGAAGACGAAGCCCCGTTCGTCGAATGCCTTGAGCAGGACGACCCGCGCCGACGGGACGCCATCCGGGGTGGCCGTCGCGAGCGTCATCGCGGTCACGTCGCCGGACGTGGTCCGGCGGGCCTGCTCGAACCAGCGGGCAAACTGACGGACTGGGTCAGGATCGACGTCGCGCTCGTGCAGGACGTGCAGGGGATACTCCTCTCGGAGCCGGGCAGTGGCGCCTGGATGTGCACGGCGCTCGACCGGGAAGGAGTCTACCAGGGTCGGGCGGGGCTACACTAACGCTGTCAGGCGACGCGGGGACGAGTTGGGGGGACACGAAGGACGGATGCTGCGGGCCGCTGTGATCGGCTGCGGCTTCATGGGGCGCCAGCACGCCCTGGCGTTCGGCGCTAGCTCGCGCGCCGAGCTCGTCGCGGTCTGCGACGTCGATCCGGCGCGGGCCGAGGCATTGGCGCGGGAGCTGGGCGCGGGCGCCTACGGCTCGCTCGATCGGATGCTGGCCGAGGCGCGCCCGGACCTCGTCAGCGTCGTGACGCCGGACGCGCACCACGTCGAGCCGACGCTCGCCGCGCTGGTCGGCGGCTGCCACGTCCTCGTCGAGAAGCCGATCGCGCTCGAGCTGCCCGACGCGCGGCGGATGATCGACGCCGCCCGCCGCGCCGGCCGTGTCCTGGCGGTCGACTTCAACCGCCGCTTCGCGCGCCCGTACACCC
>JALYGH010000274.1 GCA_030777205.1 Chloroflexota bacterium | reverse complement strand
GCAGGTTCGCGAGATCCGCCCCGGAGAAGCCGCTGGTCTGGCTCGCGACGGCGTCGAGATCGACCGCCGGGCTCAGCGGCTTGTTGTGCCCGTGCACCTTGAGGATGTCCCGTCGCGCGTCGCGGTGCGGTAGCTCGAGCGTGATCGTCCGGTCAAAGCGCCCCGGACGGACGAGCGCAGGATCGAGGATCTCGGCCCGGTTGGTCGCGGCCATCACGACCACGCCCTCGCTGCCGCCGAACCCGTCGAGCTCGATCAGGATCTGGTTCAGCGTGCTCTCCGTCTCGCGCGTGGCGCCGTCCGTCCCGCCGCCGCGCTGGGCGCCGATCGCGTCGATCTCGTCGATGAAGACGATCGCCGGCGCCATCCCGCGTGCCTCGGCGAACAGGTCGCGAACGCGCGCCGCGCCTACGCCGACGTAGCGTTCCGTCAGCTCGCTGGCAGAGACCCAGAAGAACGCCGCGTTGGCTTCATAGGCGAGCGCGCGGACGATCATCGTCTTGCCGCAGCCGGGGGGACCGACGAGCAGGTGACCGCGCGGAGCACGGGCGCCCATGCTCGCGAAGGAGTCGGGATCGTCGAGGTAGGACTCGATCTCGAGCAGCTCCTCGACGACGTTGTCCAGGCCGGCGATGTCGGCGAACCCGATCTGCTCGTCGGCGAGCACCTGCCGGCCGGGCGCGCTGCCGCGCATCGCCAGCCGCCGTTGGCGCTCGGGCGCCTCGCGCACCCGCCGCAGTGCCTCGTCGAGGTGCGCGTCGGAGATCTCGCTTTCACCGGCGCGCACCGTGAGCAGCCCGGCCTCGTTGACGAGGCTTGCCAGCTCGGCGCCGGTCAGCCCGATCGCGCGGTGGGCGAGGGCCTCGAGGTTCGCGTCGGGCGCCAGCGGCCGGCCGCGAGCATGCAGGCGCAGGATCTCCAGACGGCCCGCCTCGTCGGCGCGCTCGAGTCCCACCGAGCGGTCGAAGCGCCCGGGCCGCAGCAGCGCCGGGTCGAGCACGTCGGGGCGATTCGTCGCGGCCAGGACGATGACGCCCTCCGATCCGACGAAGCCGTCCATCTCGGTCAGGATCTGGTTGAGTGCCTGCTCCTGCTCCTCGCCACCCTCCGCGCGCTCGCCGGCCGAGCGCCGCTGGCCGATCGCGTCGAGCTCGTCGATGAAGACGATCGCGGGCACGTTCGCGCGCGCCTCCTCGAACAGGGTGCGCACGCGCGAGGCGCCGACGCCGACGTACTGCTCGACGAACTCCGCGCCCGACACGTAGTAGAAGGCGGCGCCCACCTCGCCGGCGAGCGCGCGCGCCAGCAGCGTCTTGCCGGAGCCTGGCGGACCGTACAGGAGCACGCCGCGCGGGATCGTCGAGCCGACACTCGAGAAGCGCTCGGGATCGGCGAGGTAGTCGGCGATCTCGCGGAGCTCGGCAACGGCCGCCTGCTGGCCGGCGACGTCGTCGAACGTCACGCTCGGGGCGTCGCCATCGAGGCGCCGCGGCGCGCCGCGAGCGAACAATCCCGTGCCGCGCCGCCACGAGACGACAAGGTAAAGCAGCGCGATGATCGCCATCAACGACGGCAGGATGATGGTCAGCAGGCTCGCGATGCTCTTGCCGACCTGCTGTTCGATATGTACCGGGACGCGGTTCGTGACGAGCAGGTCGAGCACCGGATTCTGGTTTCCGACGCCGCCGCCGCCGCCGTAGAACTTGAACAACGCCGTGCGGTACTGGGCCCGGCTGCCGTCGGGGCGGCGGTAGGTGCCGACGATGAACGAGTCGAAGTTCAAGATGCGGGCATCGAGAATCCGCCCGCTCTCGACGCGCTCGACGAACGTGTCGTATCGCAACAGGTCGCCGTCGAGATGCGGACGGGTGCGGTCGACGGCGAGAAGCAACCCGGCCAGCGCGGCAAGCATCATGGCCAGGAAGAACGCGTTCATCCGATTCCTCGCGATCCACCGTCGCCAGCGAGTCATCGCCCTGCCCGCCTCTCTTGTACAGCCCGCGAACGAGCCTGAATTGCCGCCCGTCTCACCGCCTTCCTCCCAACACGGCTGCGCCTCCGACCAGCAGCGCGACCACCAGCATGGCAGCGCCCAGGACGGCGAACAAGCTGATGCCGTCGCCGTCATCGGTCGCGACGGGCCGCTGCGTCGCACCGGCCGCAGCACGCTTGGGCGCCGCCCGCAGCAGTGACTGCTTGTCGAGGATCCCGGATCCCATGACGAACGACCAGCCGACCGGTGAGGTCGAGCGGTACCCGAAGGCGCCGTCGCTGAACAGCAGAGGAACCGCTGGAGCATCGTGGGCGAGGCGCTCGAGCAGCGCCGCGACCGCGTGCCTGCGCGTGCCCGGGGAGGGAGCCGCGGCTACCTGCGCCGCGAGGCGGTCGAATGCGGCGCTGCGATAGCCCGAGCGGTTGAGCACGCCGCTGCCGCGGGCCCCGAAGACGGGCGCGAGGAAGTCGGGGTCGTATGACGCGAGCGCGGGAATGCTCCAGACCGCGACGTCGA
>JALYGH010000273.1 GCA_030777205.1 Chloroflexota bacterium | reverse complement strand
GACGTACGCCCGCCCGATGCGCACCGCCGCGATCCCGCCAAACACGAGGGCCAGGGCGAGCGGGGCCAGGTAGAGCAGGTACGTCAAGCCCGACATGTACGGGTGCCAGAAGTGATGATAGTACAAGACGGTCGGGGCCGAAATGCTGAAGCCAACCGCCACCTTGCCGGTGATCGTGTCCCAGCCGGCCACGACGGCGAGCGCCAGCGGCCAGGTGAAGTACCAGGGGAGCACCCAGGTGTTCATCACCAGCAAGAACGCGAGCATTACCCGTGCCCCTGAGGCCGCCAGGCCGCGAGCGCCGCGTGCCCACCACAGCTCCCAGATGGCGTACAGCACGAACAGGATCCGCGCAGCCGTCTTGACCGTGGCGCGGGCCTCGTCGAGCGCCTGCTCGAACGACGGCGCGCCCGGCCCGAGGAACTGGTCCCGCGCCATCCTCTGCGCGAGGATGTCCGGAACGTAGTTCAGGTACATCGGCCCTTGCGACCACTTGACGATCGGGGCCACCGTCTCGGGGCCTCGCCACCAGGGGTAATAGAAGGCGACGACCACCACCAGCAGCGTCCCGCCGGCCAGCACACCCACGGCGAAGAACCGCCAGAGCGGTCGCTGCTCGCGCGCCCAGGCGATGACGTAGTACGGGACGAGCAGCACGCTCGACATCTTGACCAGGAACGACACGCCGAGCATGACGACGCCGAGCCAGGCCGCTCGGCTGGCGAAGAGCAGCACGGCGAGCAGCATCAGCGCGACCATCGCGGCGTCGTTGTGGCCGTTGCCGCCGAACTCGAACAGGATGAGCGGATTCCAGGCGTACAGCATGACGCTTTCGAGCACGCGCCCCGGTCGCAGGCGCTGCACGGTGAGCGCGAGGATCGCCACGCCGGCCAGGTGGAACAGGTTGACGATGAATTTGTACGCCAGGGCCTTGTCGACGTCGGTCCAGGCCGCGATGGCCCGGCCGATCCCGACGGTCAGGTCCACCCAGGCCGGGCCGTAGATCGACGGCGCGTCGTGCCAGATGGGGTGGATCCACTGGAGGATCCGGACTTCGGGAAAGGCCGACGGAATCGTCGTGAACGGGTTCAGGCCGTACGCTCCGGCGATGTGCCCGTACATCGCGTACGAGAACAGGTCGGTGGTGAACGGCCCGGGCATCAGGAAGAGGGTCGTCTGGAACGCGAGCGCCGGCGCCACGACGGCCAGCGTGCCCCAGCCCCTGGGCAGTCCCGCCCGGACGAGCGTGAATCCGACGAGGTACAGGCCGAACGCGGCGATGAAGAGGCGCACCAGCGCGTCGGTCATGAAGTCCAGCGATCGGGCGCCGCCCGGGAAGGCGGCGTCGAAGCGGACCAGGAGCGGGACCATTCGCTCCCAGATCGCCTGGTACTGGACCAGGTACTCGTAGGTGAAGTCGGGCGCCTGGGTCAGGTAGTAGGACAGCGGCCAGAAGCCGACGTACACCAGCTCGGACGCGGCCGCGACCACGACGAGCGCGACCAGGCGCAGCCAGGCGCGCACCTCGTACCCGGCCCAGGCCGGACGCGGCGCGAGCGCACGGTCGCCGGGCAGCGCGTCAGCCGTCCGGGCGCGCGGGGGTTCAGTTACCAGGGTCATCGTGCCCGGACCGCGGGGCTCAGCCTGCCTTCCGCGCGAAGGTGACGAAGATGTCGCCGAGGTCGACCGCGACGAGACGGTCGCCCTGTCCGGTTGCCCGGACGAGCGTATCGAGCACGCGGTACGCCGGGCGGCAGTACGGCTCGAGGCGGGACACCAGGTAGGAGAGGCGAACGATCCGGCGGTGGGGCGCCATCTCGACGACCCGGAAGCCGGCCTTCGTCAGCATGTTGTGGAGCGTCCGCCGTGAGAAGTAGACCAGGTGCATCTGCATGTACCAGGGCCAGCGCCGGCGCGCGAGCCGCGGGAACAACGCGTCGACGTCCATCGTCGAGATGGCAAGCAGCCCGTTCGGCTTCAGGATGCGGTGCATTCGCTTCAATTCGGCGAGCGGGTCCACCAGGTGCTCGATCACGTCCCAGGCCGTGACGACATCGAACGTCTCGTCGCGGAAGTGGACCGACTCCAGTGTCCCGTGCCGGACGTTCAAGGCACGCTCGCGAGCCCGCTCCACCGACCAGCACGATGGCTCGACCCCGATCACGTCCCAGCCGTTGGCCCGGGCGACCTCGAGGAACAGCCCGAGGTGGCAGCCGACGTCCAGCAGCTTGCCGCCCCGCTCGTGGCGATGCAGCATCGACAGATCGCGCCTGAAGGTCTCGATGCGGCCGCTCCGCTCCTCCTCGTAGCGCCGGTCGACGACGCCGTCGTATGCCTCGATGATCTCACCGGACGACGGGATCGGGTTCTGGTAGACCAGTCCGCACCGCCGGCACTTCACGATCGGGCCGCAGATGCCGTACGCGTTGCTCGTGCAGGCGTACAGCTCGCTGGACGCTCCGTGACCGTTGGGCCGCTCGGCCGCGGGGTACAACTCCTGAGCATCCTCGGCGCCGCACAAGTTGCAGGAAACGTAGTCGAGGCTATCGGGGAGGAGGATCTCTAGCTCTGCCGACATCGCTCTTTCTTTAGACGGCAGCTCCGAACTCGACGCACGAACTGCCGGAGTAATGAGGCACCGGGGACGCCACGATCCATCAGCACGATCGGTGCCATGCGTGGCTCGAAGGGGACTCGACCTGCTCGGCGTCGGCGAGCGAGCCGTGGGGAACGCTTCCGGGCGAGGTAGCGCGCAGCGCCGGACGCAGCCTGCCAGGAGGAGGGGTGGCGAACCACCGTTACAAGGGTACGGGGTTTCGGCGTGCGCGTCAACACACGATACGCGGTGCGCTATACTCTGCCGCTCGGTGCGGGGTACCGGGAGCACGTTCTGATCCCGTGCTTGCCGCCCCCATTAAGGAGGCCAGCAGTACCCGTGAGCGGCGCAGCGCCGTGACAGGCCGGCTACGGACGCGACTCGGGTTCCTCGGGGAGTTCGTCCGCAACCCGCGCGAGCTCGGCTCCGTGACCCCTAGCTCGCGGTTCCTGACTCGGGCCGTCGTGGGCGCGATCGACTTCGGGCGCGCGAAGCGCGTCATCGAGCTCGGACCGGGGACCGGCGTGTTCACCCGGGCCCTGCTCGAGCGGCTGACGCCGGATGGCGAGCTGCTCGCCCTCGACACCAACCAGGAGTTCGTCGAGCTGCTCCGCCGCGAGATCCCGGACCGGCGCCTCGTCGTGGTGTGCGATTCCGCCGAGCGGCTCGCCGACATCGTCGCCGAGCGCGGCTGGGACGGCGCGGACGTGGTCGTCTCGGGGATCCCGTATTCGCTGCTGCCGCGCCGGGTCACGGCGTCGATCCTCCGGGCCGCCGCGCGGACGCTCCGACCCGGTGGCCTGTTCGTCGGCTACCAGTACTCGCCGTACCTGCGGCCATTCCTGAAGGCCGTGTTCGGCAACGTCGCCTACCGCTTCGTCCTCCGCAACGTCCCGCCGGCGTTCGTCTACACCAGCCGCCGCCGGGCAGCCGCCCGATGAGCCCCGCGCGCGTCGGGCCGCCGTTCGTACTGAGCCTGGACGTCGGCACGACGTCGGCGCGCGCCGAGCTGTACGACCGCCGTGGGCGGGCGGTGAAGGATGTCCGCGCCTCTGCGCCGTGCCCGCTCGAGACGACGCCGGACGGTGGCGCGCAGATGGACCCCGAGGCGCTCTTCGAGGTGACGGCCGGGGTGCTGGACGAGGCGTGCCGGGAGGCAGGCGCCAGGCTCGGCAATGGCGCGGAAGTGGCCGGCGTCGGGATGGGGACGTTCTGGCACAGCTTCCTCGGGGTAGACGCCGCCGGGCGGCCGACGACCCCGCTGTTCCTCTGGGCCGACAACCGTAGCCGCGATCAGATGCTGGTCTTGCGGGCACGGCTCGACGAGCGGGCGGTCCACGCGCGGACCGGCTGCCCGGTCCACTGGAGCTACTGGCCGGCCAAGCTGCTCTGGCTGGCCGAGACCCACGCCGATGCGGTCCGACGGACCCGGCGCTGGCTCTCCTTCGGGGAGTACTTCCACCTGCGGCTGTTCGGCCAGGCGACCTGTAGCTACTCGATGGCCTCCGGCACCGGCCTGTTCGATCAGAATCGCCGCGACTGGGACCCCGGCGTGCTGCGTGCCGTCGGCGTCTCGACCGAGCAGCTCTCGCCGCTCTCCGACCAGGACGCGGCCCAGTGCGGCCTCGCCGGCGAGTATGCCGAGCGCTGGCCGCTGCTCAAGGACGTGCCCTGGTTCCCGGCCGCCGGCGACGGTGCGCTCAGCAACGTCGGCAGCGGCTGCGTCACGCGCGAGCGCATGGCGCTGATGATCGGCACGTCGGGCGCCCTGCGGGTGGCCTGGCCGGCGTCCGAGACCGAGATCCCCTGGGGCGCCTGGTGCTACCGAGTCGACGGTCGGCGGTTCGTGATGGGGGGCGCGCTGACGAACGGCGGCAACCTGTACGCCTGGCTGCGCGACACGCTGAAGCTGCCATCCATCGCCGAGACCGAGCGCCGGGTGGCCCGGATGGAGCCGGATGCGCACGGTCTGACCGTCCTGCCGTTCCTGGCCGGCGAGCGCGCCCCCGGCTATGCCCCGGATGCCCGCGCCGCGATCCTCGGCATGACCCTCGCAACCCGCCCGATCGACGTGATCCGGGCCGGGCTGGAGGCCATCGCGCTGCGGTTCGCGCTCCTGCACGGCATCGTGAGCCGGGTCGTCCCGGAGGCGCGGGAGGTCGTGGCGACCGGCGGCGCGCTGCTCAGCTCGCCGGCCCGGAGTCAGATGGTCGCCGACG
>JALYGH010000272.1 GCA_030777205.1 Chloroflexota bacterium | reverse complement strand
GTTGGGGACGTTCATTGCCCGCGCGAGATTGATCCCGCTCGAGATGACCCCGATGTGGCTGAAGCCCTGCGGGTAGTTGCCGAGGAACGCGCCCGTGCCGGGGTCGATCTGCTCGGGAAGGAGGCCCAGCGGGCCCGCCCTGGCGCACAGCGAGTCGTAGAGCGCCGCCGCTTCGTCGAGGCGGCGTTGCCCGACCAGGTTGTCGACCAGCCAGAAGCTGCACAGCAGGAAGGCGCCCTCATGCCCCGGCAGGCCGTCCGGCGACTCCTCGGGCAGGTAGCGGTACAGCAGCCCGTCGCCCGCGCCCAGGCGTCGGACGATGGCCTCGCAGGTGGCGACCATTCGGGGGTGATCGGCCGGGACCACCCGCCGGAGCGGCAGCGAGAGGACGCTGGCGTCCAGGCCGCCCCGGCCGAGGTGCTCCGTGAGCGCGCCGGCGTCCGGGGCCCACGCCTCGTCCAGGATGGCCGCGCGGATGCGCTCCGCCTCGGCGCGCCAGCCGGCCACGTCGCCCGGCAGGCCGAAGCGCTCCGCCAGCCGCGCCCCTCGGTCGAGCGCCACCTGGCACATGGCGGCCGAGTAGGTGAAGACGCGGCCCGCGCTGCGCACCTCCCAGATGCCGCGGTCGGGCGTGCGCCATACCTCCCGGGCGGCCTCGACCATCCCGCGCAGCCGCGTCCACAGCGGCTCGTCGATCCGGCCGCCACTCCGGCTCCACTGGTACGCACAGTCGAGGATCTCGCCGTAGACATCGTGCTGCGTCTGGTCGGCCGCCGCGTTGCCCCAGCGGACGGGCGGTGAGCGTCGGTATCCCTCCAGGTCCGGGTCCTCCCGCTCCGCGGGCGGCTCGCGGCCATCGAGGGTGTACAGCACTTTCGGAGCCCCACCGCGCTCGGCCGCGTCCAACACCCAGCCCAGGAACCCTCCCGCTTCCCCGGAGAGCCCCAGACGGTGGAACGCGTAGACCGAAAATGCGGCATCGCGGATCCAGCTATAGCGGTAGTCCCAGTTGCGCGGCCCGCCGATAGCCTCGGGCAGCGAGGACGTCGGTGCGGCCACGAACGCGCCGCTCTCGAAGTGGTCGAGCAGTTTGAGGGTGATGGCCGAGCGGCGGACCAGTGCCTGCTGGGGGCCTTCGTAACGGATGCAGCCCGTCCAGTGTCGCCACGCGTCCGCCGTGGCGCCCAACAGCTCCTCCGGCATCCGGGCCTGGTGGCGGTGCGGACTCCTGCCCCACGCAAGGGTGAGCGCGACCGGCTCGTCCACCCCGAGGTCGAGCACCGTCCGCAGCCCCTCGAGGGGTGCCGTGCTGTAGAGCTGCAACGACAGATCCGAGCGGGTGAGGCAGCGGATGACCAGGCCGCCACTCGCGCGCTCCGCCACCGCGCCGCCGCGCGGCGCCACTTCGATCCGGACGCGCACCCGGCCTTGGAGGACGCGCACCATGCGCAGGAGCTCGCCTCGACCCGCCGCCAGACCCTCGGTCAGGTCGGCGCCGCTCCGCAGCGTCAGCGCATCGGTGACCTGGACGAGCCCGTCCGGGCCGCGCATCTCCGTCACCAGGACGCCCGTGTCCGGCTCGTAATACTGCCGCGCCTCCGTGATCTCTTCCGGGCCAATGGTGAAGGCGCCGCCGCGCGCCACGTCGAGGATCCGGCAGAACAGCGCCGGGCCGTCGAAGCGTGGGACGCACAGCCAGGCGACCGCGCCGTCACGAGCGACCAGGGCGGCCGTGCTGCCATCGCCGATCAGTCCGTGGTCCTCGATCGGCAGGTAGCCGTCGATCGGGCGCAGTGGGGCGAACGTGCTCGCGGGGGTATCGTGCATCGCGCCCAGTACCGGCAACTCCCGTACCACCGGCGGGGTGGCACCCCACGACTGCCCGCTAACCCGCGGTGGGGTAGGTCCGGGGGTGGGGGCAGCGGTCACCGATCGAGTGGCTGCAGCGCCCGGTCCGGGAGTTCGCGCCCGTCGAGGCGTCGGGCGGGGTGGTGCCGCGGTGGATGAACGCCCGATGGCGATACTCGGGACGACCGCCAGGGCTCAAGCGGAACGGGCCGGCCCGTCCGGCTGGCGGACGGCGCCATTCCCGCGGCTGCGCGTGGGGTCCATCAGCCCGCTCAGCATGTCGATCGGCAGCGGGAAGATGATCGTCGAGTTGCGCTCGGCGGCGATCTCGGTCAGCGTCTGGAGGTAGCGGAGCTGGAGGCCCGACTGCTCGCTGGTGATGATCTTCGCAGCGGCAGCGAGCTGCTCGGCGGCGCCGTACTCGCCCTCGGCGTGGATGATCTTCGCCCGCTTCTCGCGCTCGGCCTCGGCCTGGCGGGCCATCGCCCGCTGCATCGTCTCCGGCAGCTCGACGTCGCGGACCTCGACGCTGGTGACCTTCACGCCCCACGCCTCGGTCTGTTCGTCGATGATCTGCTGGAGCCGCGCGTTGATCTCGTCGCGGTTCGACAGCAGCGTGTCGAGGTCCGACTCGCCGAGGACGCTGCGCAGGGTCGTCTGGCAGATCAGCGACGTGGCCCGGCGATAGTCGAGCACCGAGACGACCGATTGCTCCGGGTTGACGACCCGGAAGTAGGCGACGGCGTTGACCTTGACGGTGACGTTGTCGCGGGTGATCGCCTCCTGGGCCGGCACATCGAGGGTGACCACCCGCAGGTCCACCTTCACCATCCGCTCGATCTTCGGGATCAGCAGGATAAGGCCGGGCCCGCGCGCGCCGACCAGCCGCCCGAGCCGGAACACCACGCCCCGCTCGTACTCCTGCACGACCTTGACCGTGGCCGAGAGGAACCAGATGACGACGACGGCGAGGAAGATCAGCGGTCCGATGGCGCCGAGCAGCGTCTGGATGGGCGATTGCACTAGCATCGCCACTTGCATCGTCGTGCCCTTTCTCTCGGCGAGTCCTTCGACTCGGCAACGCCCGATGACCTGTCACGCCGGGATGGGAAGGTCCGTCCGCGCGACGGTCCACCTGACTTGATGATACCCCGCGCTCGGTGGTGCGTCCCCCGATTTCGCCGATCGTTGCCGCACGTGCGCGAGCCGGGCGCGGCTGACTCGGCACACGGGCGGCGATGGCGGGCTGACGCTCGGCTGCCGACCGTGGTACACAGGGGCCACCTCGACCTGAGGAGGGTGGATCCCCGATGCGCCAGTGCCCTTTCCCCTGGCCCACGGTGGTGACGGCCACCGCGTTGACAGCATTCCTGCTGCTGGTCCGCGCCGAGCCGGCCTCCGCCCAGCAGTCCGTCACAGCTCGTCTGGAGCCGATGGCCGGCTCGGGGGCGAGCGGGACCGCCACGCTGACGGCCCAGGATGGGGGGAGCCGGGTGTCCTTCGACATTGTGGGCCTGGCGCCGGGCGCAAGCTACCCCGCGCAGCTCCACGCCGGCACCTGCGCCCAGCTCAGCGCCAGCTTCACGAGCCTCGGGACGCTCGTGGCCGACCCGACCGGGCGGGCGTCGGCGAGCAGCCCGGTCCTGTTCCGCGGCACGGAGCCAGTCCCGCTGGCGACCCTGGTCGACGGCGACCGCGTGATCGTCGTCATGGGCTCACAGTCGGTCGTCGCCTGCGGCGCCATCCCGCGGCTGGCCGCCGCTCGTGTGGCGCAAGTCCCGGCCGGGCTCCCTGCAACCGGCGAGGTCGACGCTGGGCACCGGCCCGGCATCGGCCTCGCCGCCCTCGGGCTGGCTCTCCTGTTCGTGGGGCTGCTCCTGCGCCGACGGGGGGCTGCGCGAGGCGTGCCGGCTCGGTAGCGCTTACCGTGCAGCGCGGACTGGGTCGACGACCTCGCGGATGGCGTCGATAGTTGCCCGGGCGTCGGTGTGGTCCGACAGGAGCGAGATGTGGTCGATGTCGTCGGCGATGCGGTGGACGCCGCGCGTCAAGAGCGTCGCCCGCGCGGCGCCGGGCCGCAGGCTGACAGGACGGCTATGCTCGGTGCACGCCCGGGACGGGAGGAAGCGCCCATGCTACGGATCGACAATGTCACGTTCGACTGCGCGGACCCGCGCCCGCTCGCCGAGTTCTGGTCGCAGGCGCTCGGCTTCACGATCAAGGAGGTCAGCGAGTTCATCGCCGTTCTGGAGCCGCCGACGGTGGGACAGCCGAACTTGCTCTTCATCAAGGTAACCGGGCCGCGGACGGCGAAGAATCGCGTTCACCTGGATCTGCTCGCCGACGACCGTGAAGCGGAGGTCGAGCGGCTGACCGGCCTGGGGGCGACGCGCCGCGACACTTTCGACGAGTACGGGGTGAACTGGACGGTGCTCCAGGATCCGGAGGGCAACGAGCTGTGCGTCGGGCAAGGCTCGACGTAGCGCCCCGACCTCGGCCGCGTCGCGACAGGTCGTGATGCCCCTGTGATGTCCGGGGGCTTCCCCTCAGTCGGCCGGCGGTGTATGCTCTCGACTGTCAGACGCGGCGCACCCGCGAGGGGGCGCCAGGCGCGGCGGCAGGTCGGCGCGCAAGCGCGAAGCCGCCGAGGTCTCGCAGTCGGGATGGCGACCGACGTCCCGCGCAGTGGCTGATGGAAACGGCCCGAGGGGCGCGAGCTTCTCGGGCCGTTTCGAGTCCCCGGCCATCGCCGGTCAGCGGTAGTCATGGGACGGGACGGCCACGGCGGCCGGGTCGTGCGACAGCGGCCAGGCCCGGCGGGCGAGCACGTTGACGACGCCGTCCTCGCGGGCCAGGACGCCCTCCACGACGAGCAGCGGCTCCCCGCGCAGCGTCCGCCGCTGAGCGCGGTAGACGTCCGGCCGGACGACCACATTGACCAACCCGGTCTCGTCCTCGAGCGTCATGAACATGAACTCGCGCGCCGTCTCCGGGCGCTGGCGGCAGATCACCAGCCCGCCCACCCGGACGATCCCCGCTCGGACCCGCTCCAGCTCCGTGGCCGACAGGACGTCGTCCAGCCGCAGGCGCGGGCGGTAGAACGCGACCAGGTGGCGGTCCGGCGAGAGGCCGAGGCCGCCGTAGTCGGCGCGGGTCGACTCCCAGGCGTCCATCGCCGGCAGCCCAGCCGACTCGGCCACTTCTTCGGCCAGGCCGGGCAGGCGCCTCGGGCCGCACAGCCCGGCCAGCTCGCCGGCCCGCCAGATGGCGGCTCGACGCTCGTCGAAGCGCAGGAACGCCCCGACCTCGGCCAGCCGCTCCACGGCGTCGCGGTCCAGGCCCGTCCGCCGGACGAAGTCGGCGAGCGAGCGGTAGGGGCCGTTCGCCCGCTCGCGCTCCAGCACCTCGCGCGCCCGCGCCCCGAGCCCCCTCACCATGGTGAAGCCCAGCCTCAGCCCGCCGCCCTCGACGCTGCACTCCCACCCGCTGGCGTTCGCGTCCACCGGGAGCACCCGGACGCCGTGGCGGTGGGCGTCCCAGATCAGCGTGTGCGGGGCGTAGAAGCCCATCGGCTGGCAGTTCAGCAGGGCGGCGTAGTACTCGGCCGGGTAGCGCAGCTTGAGGGTGGCCGAGACGAGCGCCAGGTGCGCGAACGGGTAGGCGTGGGCGCGCGGGAAGCCGTACCCCGCGAAGCCGATCACCATCCGTCGGATCTCCTCGGCGAGCGCCGGCGGGTGGCCGCGCTCGAGCATCCGCCGGACCAGGTCGTCGCAGAGCGCGTGCATGTGCTCGTACGAGCGCTTGTGGGTCATGGCCCGGCGAAGCTGCTCGCCCTCGCCGAGGGTGTAGCCGGCCATGATCGTCGCCACCTGCATCACCTGCTCCTGCCAGAGCAGGACGCCCGCCGTCTGCTTCAGCGCGGGCTCGAGGTCCGGGTGCGGGTACGTGATCGGCTCTTTGCCGGCCCGCCGCCGCGCGATGCGGCCGCCGGCACCGGTCGCGCCCGGCCCGGGGCGGATCGCGCCGACGCTGATCGCCACGTCGTGGAGATTGCGCGGCCGGAGGCGCGGCAGGAAGCTCATCTGGGCGCGCGATTCGATCTGGAACAGCCCGATCGTGTCGGCGGCGCAGAGCATGTCGTAGACCCGCTCGTCGTAGCGGAAGCCGTGCAGGCTCGGGCGTGGCTCGCCGCGCGCCTCGATCGCTTGGAAGCAGCGCGAGACAAGGGCCAGCATCCCCAGCCCGAGCAAGTCCATCTTGATCAAGTTGACCCCGAACTGCTCGGCCAGCGTGGCGAGGTCATCCTTGTCCCAGGGGATGATCGTGCGGCCGGGCATCCGGGCGGGCTCCATGTGCGTGACCTCGGCGAGCGGGCGCGCGGAGATGACCATGCCGCCGACGTGGATCGACAGGTGGCGCGGCGCCCCGACGAGCCGCCGACACAGCTCGACGAGCTGCCGCGCGGTACGCGGTTCGACGGGGAGGGTGGGATGGGAGTCCTCCTCGCCGAGCACGTCATCCAGCGAGCTGTTGTCGTACAGGTCGACGGTCTTGGCGAGCGCGTCGATCTGGTGCTGGGGCAGCCCGAGCGCGAACGCGACGTCGCGCACGGCGCTGCGGGCGCGGTACGTGTTCACCTCGCAGACCATCGCCGCCCGCTCGCGGCCGTACCGCTCGTAGACGTACTGGATCACCCGCTCGCGGTCCTCGTGGGCGATGTCCAGGTCGATGTCCGGGTACTCGCCGCGCTCCGGCGAGGCGAAGCGCTCGAACAGCAGCCCGTGCTCGAGCGGGTCGATCGGGCAGAGGCCAAGGCAGTAGAGCAGCACCGACGCCGGCGCCGAGCCGCGGATGCTGACCAGGATGCGCTCGCGGTGGCAGAAGTCGACCACGTCCTTGAAGACCAGCAGGTAGCCGGGCAACTGGAGCTGCTTGACGATCCCGAGCTCGTGGGTGATCCGATCCTGGAGCTTCGGAGTGATCCGCCCGTAGTAGCGCTGCGCCCCCTTCCAGACCTCGCCGACGAGGAACTCGTACGGGTCCTGGCCTTCGGGGATGACGTCCGGGCGGGGGAACTCGTAGCGCAGGTCGCGCAGGTCGAAGGCGCAGCGGGCGGCGATCTCGACGCTCGCGGCCAGTTCGTCGGGATGGTCGCGGAAGAGGCGGGCCATCTCCTCGGGGCCCTTGAGGCGGCGCTCGTGGTTCGGCGCGAGCAGCGGCGGCCGCCCGCCCTCGGGCGCGCACGCGCGGGGGAACGGGACGCGCAGGCGCACGGCCGTCACGACGTCGTGCAGGAGGGCGCGGTCCTTCGTCGCGTAGCGGACGTCATTCGTCGCGACGCAGCGCAGCCCGGCCGCCCCAGCTGCCCGCCGCAGCGCGCCGTTCCGCGGCCCCTCGCCGGGCACTAAGTGTCGACGCGTCTCGACGAAGACATCGTCCACCCCGAACAGCTCGCGATACCGCCGCAGCCGCGCGACGAGCGGATCGCCACCCCGCCATTCGCCGTCACCCTGCCCTCCGTCGTCGTCCCGCCCTTCCCCGTCATCGTGCTCCTCCCTGTCATCCTGCCCTCCTCCCTTGTCATCCTGAGCGAAGCGAAGGATCTCCCAGCCCGACCGGGCATTCCCCGCGAAACCCCTCGGCCGCCGGCGCCTCTGCAGAATGGTCGGGCTCTCGGGCCGCGGCTGAGCCAGGCCC
>JALYGH010000271.1 GCA_030777205.1 Chloroflexota bacterium | reverse complement strand
TCCTGGTGGAGGACAACCCCGACGACGAGGCGCTCGCGCGGCGGGCGCTGACGCGGAACAACATCGCCAACGAGGTGGCGGTGGCGCGGGACGGCGTGGAAGCGCTGGAGTACCTCTTCGCCACCGGGGCGTACGCGGGCCGGGACCCGAGCGCGCTGCCCGTCGTGGTCCTGCTGGACCTGAAGCTCCCCAAGCTCGACGGCCTGGAGGTGCTGCGGCGGCTGCGGGCCGACGAGCGGACGCGGCTCCTGCCGGTGGTCATCCTGACCTCGTCCCGAGAGGAGCAGGATCTCATCACCGGCTATGGCCTCGGCGCCAACAGCTACGTCCGCAAGCCCGTCGACTTCGTCCAGTTCACCGAGGCCGTGCGGCAGCTCGGCCTCTACTGGCTCGTCCTGAACGAGCCCCCGCCGTCGCCACGGTAGGGCAGATGTCGACCCCGCTCCGCATCCTGGTCGTCGAAGATTCGGAGGACGACGCCGCGCTGCTGCTGCGCGCGCTCCGGCGCGGCGGCTATGAGCCGGCCTACAAGCGGGTCGACACGGCGGAGGCGATGCGCGTCGCGCTCGACCGGGACGACTGGGACGTAGTCATCGCCGACTACAGCATGCCGCGCTTCAGCGCGCCGGCGGCGCTGGCCATCTTGCAGGAGCGCGGGCTCGACCCGCCGCTCGTCGTCTTCTCGGGCAGCATCGGCGAGGCGGCGGCCGTCGAGCTCATGCGGGGCGGCGCGTACGACTACGTCATGAAGGACCGCCCCGGGCGGGTGGTGACCGCCGTCGAGCATGCGCTGCGCGAGCGGGCGGCGCGACGGGAGCGCCGGCGGGCGGAGGAGGCGCTGCGCCTCCTGTCCGGGGCCGGGGCGCTGCTGGCCTCCTCGCTCGACTACGAGGCCACGCTGCAGGCGGTAGCCCGGCTGGCGGCGTCCTCGCTCGCCGACTACTGCGTCATCGACACCATGGAGCCGAGCGGCACGCTGCGCCGGCTGGCGGTCGCCCATCGGGACCCGGAGCAAGAGCCGCTCGCCCAGGAGCTGCGCCGCTTCCTGCCCGACCCGCGGGGCCCCCATCCGCTCTTCGACGTGCTGCGCTCCGGGGAGCCCCGGCTCATCGCCGACCCGGACGAGGGGTTCCCGGAGCGGGTCGCGTCCGGCCCCGAGCACCTGGCGACCCTCCGTGCCCTGCGCCCGACGTCCTACATGGCCGTGCCGCTGACGGCCCGCGGCCGGCGCCTCGGAGTCCTCACCTTCGCCGCGACGCACGACCGGCGTCGGTACGGCCCGGAGGACATGGCGCTCGCCGGCGAGCTGGCCGGCCGCTGCGCCCTGGCAATCGACAACGCCGGGCTGTACCGCGAGGCCCGGGACGCGATCCGGCTGCGCGACGAGTTCCTCTCGGTGGCGGCTCACGAGCTGAAGACGCCGATCACCAGCCTGAAGGGGATGGCGCAACTGGCGCTGCGTCGCCTCGACCGACGGGGGCATCTGGACCCGCGGCAGGTGTCCCAGACGCTGGAGACGATCGAGCGCCAGTCCGACAAGCTCACCCGGTTGATCTCCCAGCTCCTCGACGTCTCGCGGATCGAGGCCGGGCAGTTGGCGATCGACCCGCAGGCCGTGGACCTGCGGCAAGTGGTAGCGGACGCCGTGGTGGTCGCGCAGGCCTGGACGACCAAGCACGAGTTCGCGTTCGCCGCGCCGTCGGCGGTCGAGGCGCGGGTCGACCCGCTCCGCATCGAGCAGGTGCTCATGAACCTGCTCACCAACGCCGTCCGGTACAGCCCCCAGGGAGGCCGGGTCGACGTCACGCTATTTCAGGTGGATGCGGGCGCGGCGCGGGTAGAGGTGCGGGATCGCGGGCTGGGGATCCCGCCGGAGCACCGCGACCGCATCTTCGACCGCTTCTTCCGAGCCCACCCGGGCAGCCATCTCGAGGGGATCGGCCTGGGGCTGTACATCAGCCGCCAGATCGTCGAGCTGCACGGCGGGCGCATCAAGGTGGACTTCCCGGACGACGGCGGGACCCGCGTCATCGTCACCCTGCCGACCCGACCGGACCACGCCGCCAACGGGCTCGAGGGATAATCGGTGCGAGGGTCGAGCGGAGCCCAACAGTACAGCCTGTTGAACAGGGCCGCGCCGGAGCCCCCGGCTGGCCGTTGACTCTCGGGCGGCGTGCTAGACTGCCCGGCGACTCCCGGCCGGCGGACGGTGGGCGGTGCGGCGACGCGCGATCCTCGCCTGGGGCGTGCATTTCTATACGGCCCTGAGTGCGCCGCTCGGCGTCTGGGCCGTCTTCGCCATCTTCGCCGGCGACTTCCGGACCGCCTGGTTCTTGCTGTTCGCGACGATCATCCTTGACTCGACCGACGGCATCCTGGCGCGGGCAGTTCGGGTCTGGGAGGTCCTGCCGGGCTTCGACGGGCGGCGCCTCGACGACATCGTCGACTACTTCACTTGGGTCATCGTGCCGGCGATCCTGCTCGTCCAGGCCGAGCTGCTGCCGGCCTGGGCCGCCGCCGCGCCGTTGCTGGCGAGCTGCTATGGCTTCGCGCAGATCCAAGCGAAAACGGAGGACGACTACTTCCTCGGGTTCCCGTCGTACTGGAGCCTGATCGGCTTCTACCTGTACGTGTTCGACACGCCGGTCTGGTTCAACACGGCGCTCATTCTCTTCCTGGCCGTCATGGTCTTCGTGCCGATCCGCTATCCCTACCCGACGAAGACGCCCCAGCTCCGGACGCTCACGCTCGCGCTCGGCGCACTGACCGGTGTGGCGATGCTCGCCGTCGTCGCCACACTGCCGAGCCCGCTGCGCTGGCTGACCTGGGCCACCCTGCTGTACCCGGCGTACTATGGCTTGCTGACGCTCGGGCTCTGGTGGCGCCGGCGCGGCGCGCTCGATTCGGCGGCGAGCGGGCGGGCACTCGACGGCACATCCGTGGATAATGCCCCCTGACTTCGGAGAGGAGGTCACGACCATGTTGGCAAAAGCGGCGGTCCACTACGAGGCCGGACAGGGCCTCGAGATCGAGCAGCTCGAAGTGCTCGAGCCGCGCAAGGGCGAGGTGCTGGTCCGCTACGTGGCGAGCGGGGTCTGTCACAGCGACCTGCACCACATCCAGGGCAAGGTGCCCCACCCGACCCCGGTCGTCTTCGGCCACGAGGGGGCCGGGATCGTCGAGGCGGTCGGCCCGGACGTGAGCCTCGTCAAGGTCGGCGATCACGTGCTGACGTCGTACATCCCGTCGTGCGGGCGGTGCCCCTGGTGCGTGACCGGGCGGCCGAACTTGTGCGACCTGCGCGACCTGCCCCGCTACCTGATGCACGACGGCACGAGCCGCTTCCGCAAGGCCAACCAGGAAATCTACCAGTACCTCCAGGTCTCAACCTATGCCGACCGCGCCGTCGTGCCCGAGGTGAGCCTGATCCCGATCCGCAAGGATGCCCCGCTCGACGTGATCTGCCTGGTGAGCTGCGGCGTGATGACCGGGGCCGGGTCGGTGATGAACCGTGCCAAGGTGACGCCCGGGTCGAGCATCGCCGTCTTCGGCTGCGGCGGCATCGGGCTGAACGCGATCCAGATGGCGGCGATCATGGGCGCCTCGAAGATCATCGCCGTCGACGTGTTTGACCAGAAGC
>JALYGH010000270.1 GCA_030777205.1 Chloroflexota bacterium | reverse complement strand
GTCCCAGGGGTTGCGGGTGGCGCCGAAGAGCGCGTTCAGCGTGTTCGGTCCGGCGCCGAACTCCGGGGTGTTCGTCTTGCCGAGCACGATCGCGCCCGCCCGCTTCAACCGGGTGACTTCGAGTGCGTCGACGCTCGGGACGTTGTCGGCGTACAGCCTCGAGCCGTAGGTGGTGCGGATGCCGGCCGTCGGCGTCAGGTCCTTGAGCGAGACCGGGATGCCGTGCAGCGGCCCGAGCGAGTCGCCGCGCCGGACCGCCGCCTCGGCCTCGCGGGCGGCGGCCAGCGCCCGGTCGGCGGCGACCGTGACGTAGGCGTTGACGACCGGATTCACGCGCTCGATCCGCCGCAGGACCGCCTCAACCAGTTCGACGGGCGAGACCTGCTTGTCGCGCACAAGCCGGCGCAGCTCGGTCGCGGGCGTGAACGCAAGCTCGAGGTCGTTCACTCGCAGCTCTTGGCCGGCCGGACCCGCGGCAGCGTCCAGTCCTGGTTCTTCTCGCCGCCGTAGATCCACGGCTGCGGGTCCGTCTTCACGCCCTCGACGACGACGAACAGCTCGAGCGACTTGCCCTCCTCCTTCGCGTAGGAGACGTCCACGCCGTTGAAGTCCCAGACTAGGTACGACAGCCCGCCCTCGGTGGCCACCCGCCCGACGCCGTCGCCGAGGAAGATCTTCTCCTTGCCGCCATCCTTCCAGGCGAAGAGCTGGACCGGCGTCTCCGGCGAGTAGCGGCACGGGACAGCTTCGAGCGTCCCGGGCATCAGGAGCTGGGCCGTCACGTTAGCGCGGTCCGCCTCTTCGACCGGGGCGCTGCCATGCGGCCAGACCATCTCGATCCGGCTCGCGACCCGGTCGGTCGGGAGCGGCTTGACCTGCTCGTCGATGATGAAGGGATCACCACCGATCAGGTAGATGCCCGAGTCGCGCGGGTCGGCATTGTGGTGCGTCGGCGCGAGGTCGAGCGAGTAGAAGCCGTTCGTCGGCCGGATCGTCTGGGTCTTGCCGTCCTTGGTCACGAGCGTCGCCTGCTTCGCCGTCGCCTCCACCTTGTGGGTCACTTCCGACGGCGAGGTGTTCCAAACGACGGTGGTGCGGCGGTCGCCCCGCTCCATCACGACCTCGGCAACCTGGGCGGGCCAGATGAACTGGGTGCGCCTGGCGTTCGAGTCGAGGATCTGCTTGTACTGCTGCCAGGTTGGCCGCGCGACGCCCGGCCAGCGGAAGACGGCCGACTTCACGTTCGAGAAGTAGGTCGCGCCGACTTGGTACGCCACGTAGCTCGGCTTCGCGGTGAGGTCGTTGCGCAGCAGCCCCCACAGCTCGATGTCGTTCTCGGCCTTCTCGTCCGTCGCCTTGTAGACGGCGTACCGCTCGACGTTGGCGGCCACCGCCATCGCCATCGCCTGGACGATATACGACGCCTGCTGACTCAGCGAGGCGCGCATGTACCCGGCCGGCAGCGGATTGGCCGGGTCGTCGAACGGGATGACGTTGCTCTCGGAAATCCAGATCGGCTTCTTGATCCCGCGCAGCTCAAGGATCTCGCGCATGATGAGCGGCTGCGCGAACGAGTTGAGCGGGTTCGCATAGGTGTGGGTGCTGACGATGTCGAAGTAGTGGTTGTTCCGCGCGGCCTCCGGATCGTTCTTCAGCACCTCGATGAGCGGGCCCAGGTACGGCGGTCGCTCGTGCTCCTTGTCCCACCAGTAGGCGAGGCCGCCGGTGATGACCTTCGCGTCCGGGTTCACCTCCTTGATGTTCAGGTAGGCGACCTTCAGGAGCTGGGCGTAGTCCTCGTACGAGCTATCCCAGGTGTACCGGATCTCCATCGAGAACATGTCCGGCTCGTTCCAGACGTACCAGTGGTCGACGGTACCCTTGTGCCGCGCGGCGAGCTTGCGGACGAACTGACCCCAGGTGTTGCGCGGGTCGTTGTAGGGCAGGTCGAGGCCCTGGGGCTTGTCGACCGGGCGGCCGTACGTCGGGTTGATCGAGGCCCATTGCGGCGTGTAGATCATCACGCCCGCCATCGTCACGCCCCGCCGCACCTGAGCCTTGATCGCCTCGTCCGTATAGTACAGCTCGGTCCACGAATTCGGGCCGTCCTTCTGGATGAGCGACCACGGGAAGATGACCCGATCCCAGCGGGCCCCGGCGTGGTACGCGAGGTCCGGCGCGCCGATGCCCTGGACCATGCCGAAGCGATCGTCGTTGGTGGCGACGGCCGGCAGCGGCGCCACGGTCGCGACCGTGGCGCTCGCACTCGGCGCCTCCGAGTCGCGGGGCTCAGCGGCGCGGGCCGGTAGCGTCGGCCACGAGGAGAACAGCACGAGCGCGGCGAGGACTGCCGCGAATGAACGTTGGCGGATCATCGCACCCCGTCTCAGCAGCGGTGGGCTCGACTGAGGCGACCGGGGCTTCGTGCGCGGCCGGATGGCCGCGGCCTCGTGCGAGCTCCGAGCTTGACCGCCGAAACCCCGTTTACCGGCCGCGTAGTATCGGGGTTCGCCCCGCCGGATGTCCATGACTGCCGTGCTACACTCCTCGCGAAGTGCACGAGCCGGAGACCGTCGC
>JALYGH010000269.1 GCA_030777205.1 Chloroflexota bacterium | reverse complement strand
GTCGAGGCGCGCGCGCATCGTCGCCTCGTCGGGCGGATCGTGCGGCGACATGGCGGGACTGTAGCGTGGCCGCCGGCGGGCTGTCGATCACGTTCCCGCTGCCGGCGAGCCTGATGCCCGACCGACTATGATCGTCCGTGATCACACCATGCCGACCACCGGTTCCGCCATGATCATTCGCCGCCCCGATGACCCGACGCCGATGGTGCCGCCGTCCGTTCCGCCGGCGGCTCCACACCGACGATCAGCCGCCAGCCTGCCTCGCTTCGACGTCGCCCGCGTGACCGACAACGAGCTGGTCCTGTTCGACCGCGAGCACCGCGAGAGCTGGATCGTCTACCCGCCGCGCTCGGCCTACGAGCACCTCCGCCGACCCACGTCCGACACGGTCCTGGTCGAGCACCACCCCTGGGCGCCGTACAGCGAGATCGTCCTGCACCACCTGCGCGTCAGCGTCGGCTGCGCGGAGCACGGCCTGGACTGCACGGCCGGCGCGGCGATCCAGAGCGGCATCGACGTGGGCTGGAACCCGTTCATCTGAACGGCCGCTGCCCCTGCCCCTCGCCCTCGGCGAGATGGTCGGGCGGCCCCGATTGGCTACACTGTCCGGAGCCAGATGGCCGCAAGGAGCCGCGCGGATGGATGCGCTGAAGATCCACGAGCTGCCGAGCCTGCGCACCCCGACGTTGATCGCCGCCTTCGCCGGCTGGCCCGACGCCGGCGAAGTTGCCTCCGGCTCGGCACGGTACCTGGCGCGGAAGCTGCGCGCCCGGCGCTTCGCCGAGATCGACCCGGAGGAGTTCTACGTCTTCACCGAGACGCGCCCGACGACCATCATCCTGGCACCCGGCCAGCGCGCCCTCGAGTGGCCGACGAACGAGTTCTTCGCCTGGCGCGACCCGTCCGGGGTCCGTGACCTCGTCATCCTCCAGGGGCGTGAGCCGAACGTCAATTGGCGCGGCTACATTGACGCCGTGCTCGACCTCGCCGAGCGCTGCGATGTCGCGCAAGTCCTTGCCCTGGGTGGGACCTACGACGCCGTGTCCCACCGCGGCACCGTCAACTTGAGCGGCTACGGGACGACCCCCGAGCTGCGCCGCCAGCTCGAGCGGCTCGGCGTCCCCTTCTCGACCTATGAGGGCCCGAGCAGCATCCAATCGGCCCTCCTGGAGGCGTCCCAGCGCCGCGGCATCGCGGCGGCCAGCTTGTGGGGGCACGCGCCCCACTACGTCCGCGTCTCGCCCAACCTGAAAGTATCGCACGGGGTCCTGGCGACGCTCCGCGCCTGGCTCCAGGTCGACGTCGACCTGACCGAGCTCCGGCTCGCCGGCGACCAGCTCGAGACGCGCGTCGACGAGGCGATGGACGAGAACCCCGAGCTGCGGGAGTACGTCAGCCAGCTCGGCGTGGCGCTCGAAGCGCCGCGCGAGCCGGCGGTCGAGGACGCGTCGATCGACCTCCCGATCAGTCGGCCGGACCCGGCCGAGGTGATGCGCGAGCTCGAAGAGATCCTGAAGCTGAAGCGCGAGGACGACGGCGAGCCGGGGCGGCCGCCGGAGTAGCCTATGTCCGCCCTGTCAGCTCGGGGCCGGACGGCACGCGATCGGCCGCTGGCGCCCCGCCCGGGCCGCGGTGCCGACGGCCATCGAATGACCAGGTGAGGAGGGACGGGTGACGACCGATGACCTGAAGGCGCGCGCGTGCGCCGCCATCGATGAGCGCCGCGACGAGATCGTCGGCATCGCCCGCGAGATCGCCGGTCAGCCGGAAACGGGCTACAAGGAGTCCAAGACGGCGCGGCGCGTCGCGCGCGCCTTCCGCGACCTGGGGCTGAGCCCGCGCGAAGGGCTGGCCGTGACCGGCGTCCGCGCCGACGTCAGGGCCGGCGGCGACGGCCCGACCGTAGCCGTCCTCGGCGAGCTCGATGGGCTGGTCGTCCGAGACAACCCGCAAGCCGATCCGGAGACGGGCGCCGTCCACGCCTGTGGCCACAACGCTCAGATCGCCAGCATGCTTGGGGCCGGCACCGGCCTGATCGCCTCCGGCGTCCTGAACGAGCTGGCCGGGCGCCTGGTCCTGTTCGCCGTGCCGGCCGAGGAGTACGTCGAGATCGAGTACCGCCTCGACCTGAAGCGCCAGGGCAAGATCGAGTTCCTCGGCGGCAAGGCCGAGCTGGTCCGGCTGGGCGAGTTCGACGACGTCGACCTGGCGATGATGGTGCACGTGAGCTCACGCCCCCAGGAGGGGCGGGTCGGACTGCGGAGCACCAACAACGGCATGCTCGCCAAGTTCGTCAAGTTCGTCGGCAAGGCGGCCCACGCCGGCGGCGCACCGGACCAGGGCGTGAACGCGCTGAACGCGGCGTCGCTGGCGCTGTCCGCGATCCA
>JALYGH010000268.1 GCA_030777205.1 Chloroflexota bacterium | reverse complement strand
GGCTCGCCCCGCGCCTGAGGAAGCGGGAAGCCGGGCGGGCGACGCGGCGATGAGGAGTGGCGAGGGCGATGGCCGACTGCCGAACGGTGCGCGCCCGTGAGCACGCCACTCCTGACGGCCATGTTCGCCCTGATGATCGTGATCGCCTGGCTGGCCGGCCTCGAGCCGTGGATGATCGGCATTGGCGCAATCCTGGCGGTCGTCGGCTACCTGCTGGAGCGGCGGCGCGAAGAGTAGCTCGGGACCCCCGTGCTGGGGCTCAGGCTTTCGGCAGATCGACCAGACCCAGCCTGAGGGCGATCACGACCGCTTCGAGCTTCGAGCGTGCCCCAAGCGCGTCGATGGCGTGCGCCACGTCGCGGCGTACCTCGTCGGGGCTCACCGCCAGGCACGCCACCACCTCATCCGTCGTCATGCCCGTCGCCACGAGGCGCAGCACGCGCCCCACCCCTGCGCCAAATTGTACGCGCTCCAGCATCTCACGCCCCCACCCCAGCCACCGTGCTCGTCGACCAGTCCACCGCCAGTATCGGTGGCCCCTTTGGCGCCGTAGGCGAGGCACGGTTGAGGATCGGTTGGGGCCGCGGCACGGGCGCGGTCGAGGCGCGGCGTGCCCCGATGCCCCTTGATCACCGGCCGCGCGGGCGGGGTGCAACGTCCAGCGCGCGGGCGGCGACCGACCCGTCGCCGTTGCGATCTTCGACAAGGATGACCGTATCTCCGCCGAGGACGTAGTCCATCGGGTCGGCGGCGTTCGAGTTGGCAGTCGCCCCGGCCAGCACGAGCTGGTACACGCCGTCCTGCACCTCGATCGGCTGGGTGCCGCCGTACTTGTTGGCCAGGAGCGTCCGCGGCGCGATCGCCTCGATCGTGACCGGCAAGGGCGTGGCCTGCATCTCGGAGATCCAGATCGATTCGCCCTCCTCGTGGTCTGGTGTCGATCGCATACCGCACGGCACAGCGCGGCGCGGACGTGTCGGCGGATACGATACCGGTCCAGACGCACAGTCGGGCGGTTCGGTGCTCCCGGCGGCGCGGCGTTGGAAAGCGCATCGCCCCGGCTGGCGCCCTTCGCCCAAATATCGCCCGATGTGGAGGCCGTCCGGTGAAGATCGAGCGGATCACGCCGTTCCTGGTCGACCGCTGCCTGCTGGTCCGGGTCGCCACGTCGGACGGCATCGTCGGCTGGGGCGAGGCCGGGCTCTGGGCGTACCACAAGATCGTCCACGAGGCGATCGTCGAGCTGGCGAGCTATTACGTCGGCAAGGACGCGAGCCGGATCGAGCACCACTTCCAGGTCGTCTCGCGCGACACTCACTTCCAGGGCGCCGTGCTCAGCGCGGCGATGAGCGCGATCGATGTGGCGCTCTGGGACATCCTCGGCAAGCCGGTCTTCCAGCTCCTCGGCGGGAAGGTGCGCGACAAGGTCAAGGTGTTCGCCAACGTCGTCAGGGCGACCCTCGACGAGCGGGCCGAGAGCGCGCGCCGCGGCGTCGAGCAGGGCTATCTGTCGCTGCGGACGATCCCGTTTTTCGCCGGCTTCGAGCAGGAGCCGCCGACGATGGTGATCGGCGACGCGGTGGCGATCGTGCGGGCGATCCGCGAGGCGGTCGGCTACGAGGTGGACCTCGAGGTCGAGATCCACCGCAACCTCAGCAAGAACGCGGTGGTCGTCCTCGGCAATGAGCTGCTGCCGTACCGGCTGCTCTACCTCGAGGACCCGCTGGTGCCGGAGAGCACCGAGGCGCTCCGCCACGTCGCGGCGCACACGAACGTCCCGCTCGCGGCCGGCGAGCGCTCCTACAACCTGTACCAGTTCAAGGAGATCCTCGACACCGGCGCCGTCAGCCTGATCCGGCCGGACTTGTCCCTGGCCGGCGGGTTCACCCAGGTGAAGAAGATCGCGGCGCTGGCCGAGTCGGCGCTGGTCGGCGTCTTCCCGCACCTGATGGGCAGCCCGCTGAACATGGCGGCCTACGTCCAGCTCGACGCCGCGATCCCGAACTACGTGCTCCAGGAGAGCCACACCGGGGCCGACGCGCTGAACGAGATCCTGGACGAGCCTTTGCGGCGCGACGGCGGGTACGTGCTCGTGCCGGACCGCCCGGGCATCGGGGTGGAGGCGCGGGAGGAGAAGCTGGCCCAATTCCCGTACCGGCCGCGTACGATCACCGGCTGGTTCCATGAGGACGGCTCGGTCGCCCATTGAGCCGGCGGCACCACCCGCAACAGCTTCCGAGACTTGGAGAGAAGACCGTGAGACTGAAGGATCGTGTCGCGCTCATCACCGGGGCGGGACACGGCATCGGGCGCGGCATCGCGCTCACCTTCGCCCGCGAGGGCGCGCGCGTTGCCATCAACGACCTCCCGGACGAGCCGCACGCGGCGGACGTCGCCCGCATGGTCCGCGAGGCGGGCGGCGAGGCGGAGATCTACCGAGGCGACACGAGCGACTCGCCGCGGATGGCGGAGATCATCCGTGCCGTCGTCGAGCGGTTCGGGCGGCTCGACGTCTACGTGAACAACGCGAATGCCGGGCGTCGGTACCCGGAAGCGTCGCGGCGCTACCTCGACGTCGCCGAGGAGCAGCTCTTCGAGGAGTTCTACCCGAGCTTCAAAGCCGCCTTCGTCAATGGCCAACTCGCGGCACGCCAGATGATCGCCCAGGGTTGGGGCGGGGCGATCATCAACATCACGTCGGTCCACCAGGAGCGGGCGTGGGGCGCCGACTCGGTGTACGGCTCGATGAAGGCGGCGATCCGGCGCCTGACGATGAGCCAGGCCCGCGAGCTCGCGCCGCACCGGATCCGGGCCAATGCCATCGCGCCCGGCTTCATCGACATTCGCCTCCATCCCGGTGAGCGCGGCGAGCGGTACGACCGCAACAACGACCTCGCCGAACACGAGGTCTTGCTCGGCCGGGGGGAGCCGTCCGACATCGCCGGCGCGGCGGTGTACCTCGCATCGGACGATGCCCGCTATGTGACCGGGACGTACGTCCTGGTGGACGGCGGCATGCTGGTCCCGCCGATCACCGAGATCTAGCCCGTCAGCGCACGCAAGCGGGGGGAGACAAGCAAGGACGACGAGCGGTCCGACTTACCGGCCGTTGGACGCGATCGCGCCGGCCGGCCAGGCGCGCTATCGCGAGCGTCGGAGCGTGCCGGAGATCCACCGGGAGCCGAGGAGCTGCCACCCGGCCGGTCACGTTCTGCGTGAGGGAATACGCATGGTTGCCGACCCCGGAGCGGCTTCGGTAGACTTCCCACGACAGGTCGGTCGCATTCGGTCGTCGCGCCGAGTGAGGATCGACAGGATATATCTGCTGTAGACAGCGGGTGCGCCTGCTCCGAGGCGCTTAATGCACGGCCCGCCGAGGCGGTACAGGATCAGCGCGGACGTCCTTCGCGGATGGCCGCACTGGTTCCCCTGCCCCGGCCGGCGTGCACGGGGTTTTTTGATGCTTGCCGATGCGCGGATCGTCGCGCGCCGGCGCGACCCCGGAGAAGGGGGGTGACCGAGTGCCGAAAACTGCGATCCGCGAGCAGAAGGAACGCGCGGTCGACGAGCTGGCCGACAAGCTCAGTCGGAGTCAGATGGTCGTCGTGACCGACTACCGCGGCCTCTCCGTCGGCCAGATGTCCGACCTGCGCGGTCGGCTGCGCCAGGCCGGCGCGGAGTACCAGGTCGCCAAGAACACCTTGACGCGCTTCGCGGCGGAGCAGATCGGGCGCGGTAGCCTGGTCGAGGATCTCCAGGGACCGACGGCGCTCGCTTTCGGCTTCGAGGATCCGACGGCCCTCGCCAAGGCGCTGAGCGACTACGTGCGCGCGACGCGCCTCGACCTGCCGGTCAGGGGCGGGCTAATCGGCGATCGACGGATCAGCGCCGCCGAGATCGGGCACCTCGCCGAGTTGCCGCCGCGCGACGTGGTACTGGCGCAGACGCTCGGGAGCGTCGTCGCGCCGATCTCGTCGTTCGTCATGATGGTCGCGGCGCCCTTGCAGAGCATCATCGGCGTGATCGAAGCGCGCCGCCAGCAGTTGGAAGAGTCCGGCGAGGCCGGCGCTCAGGAGGGAATGGGAATGGCCAACGAAGAGCTGATCTCCACGCTCGAGAAGATGACGGTGCTCGACCTCGTCGAGCTGAAGAAGGCCCTCGAAGAGCGCTGGGGCGTGACGGCCGCGGTGGCGATGGCCCCGGGCGCGGCGGCTCCGGCC
>JALYGH010000267.1 GCA_030777205.1 Chloroflexota bacterium | reverse complement strand
ACTTCGGCCTCGGCATCTCGCGCGGGCTCGCGAACGTCCAGAGCGGCCACCTCCACCGCTACTTGCTCATCTCGATCCTGGGAGTCGCGTTGATCCTGCTCCTGAGCCTGGCCGCGACGACGGTGGGCATCTCGTCGAGCGTCACGGGGGTGCGCCAGTGATCCCAATGCTCGCCCCAGCCGCGCTGATCTCGATCGTCCTCCTCGTCCTGGGCGCCCTGATCGTGTTGCTGTTCACGAATCGCTTGACGCGAGACACGCCGCTGCTCATCACGCTCGGAGTCGTCTCGCTCGTCGTAGGGGGCCTGCCGGCTTTCGGCGCCCTCCGCGCCGACGATGCCCACACGGCGCTGGCCATCGCGGGTGTCGCCGCGGCCGGCGCCATCGGGATGCTGCTCGTCGGCAGCGCCGAGCTGCAGGACTCGACGCAGCGCCCGGAGATCGCGGCGCTGATCCTGCTCGGCTCGGCCGGCGGCGTGGCGTTCGCCACGGCCGGCGAGCTGCTGAGCGCCGTGCTCGGGCTCGAGACGCTCTCGCTGACGGCGGCGATCATGGTCGCGCTCAGTCGTGGCGAGCGCCCGCTCGAGGCCGCGTTCAAGTACTTCGTCCTCGCCGCCATCTCGTTCGCCACGCTGGTCTACGGGGTCGGGCTGGTCTTCATGGCGACGGGATCGTTCGCCTTCCCGTCGCTCGCGGTGGCCGAGCCGGCCTTCCGCTGGCTGCTGGTGGCCGGCGTCCTGCTCGTCGGGCTCGGCTTCGCCTACGAGCTGGCGCTCGTGCCGCTCCACTGGGGCCTCCTCGACTCCTACACCACGGGCGCCCCGGCCCTGGTCGGGTTCGTGCTGGCCGCGAGCAAGATCGCGGCCGTGGTGGCGCTGAGCCGGCTGCTCGGGGGCCTCGGCATCGAGGTGCCGCTCGCGTCGGCGCTGATCGTGATCGGCCTGATCTCGATCGTCTGGGGCACGCTCGGCGCGCTCGCCCAGCGCGAGCTGCGCCGACTGCTGGCCTACTCGACGGTCGCCAACGCCGGGTTCCTGGCGCTCGCCCTCGGCTGCGGCGCCTCGGGGCGCGCGGCGGCGATCTTCTTCGTGGTGGTGTACGCGCTGACGTCGCTGCTGGTTTTCGCGACCCTGTCCGGCCGCGGCACCGGCCCGCTCCCGCTCGCGGACGTGCGGGCGGAGGGCTTCGGCCCGCTGCGGGCGATCGCCCTCTCGATCGGGCTGCTCTCGCTGGCGGGCATCCCACCGGCGCCGGGGTTCTGGTCGAAGCTGGCGGTGCTCCAGGCGTCGTGGGAGGCGCTCGGCTGGCTCCCGACGCTGATCGCGGCGCTCGGCGGCGTGGCGGGGGTGTTGTACTACCTCCGGCCGCTGCCCGACCTGTTCGCCGTCATCCGCACAGGCGCACCCGGTCGCCTGGTCCCCTCCCCGACCCCGGCCGTCCTGCTGGCCGGCGCCGGAGTGGTCCTCCTGGCCATCGCCCCGGGCGTGCTCTACGCCCTCGCCCGCTTCGCCACTGGAGCCTGACGCCGTCTACGCGGCCGGGCCTGGCTCACCGCCGCCTACGACGCGCTCCCGATATCCGAGGGAAGAGCGGCGCGAACATAGGGGAGATGGGTCGGGCTCCGGCTCCGACGCGTCCAGGCCAGGCAGCCGGTGGAGCGTCGCGCTTGCCGATTCGGTGATTCGGTGCGGGTTATTGACGCGCCCCATGTGCGTACCTATACTGGCCGCCGTGCGACCGACGATTGGAGCGGTACTGCTCTTCGTCTCCCTGGCGCTCATCCTGGTGAGCCGCGCCCAGGCCGCCCCGCTCCGGCAGGCGGACGACGCGCCTGAGGAGGTCTGGCTGCAGAACCATGCCGAGGTGACGCTCTGGTCCGACGACCCGGCGTCGGGTCAGGCAGTCGCTAGCATCCCCCAGTTCCTGGGCTACTTCCGGGCGCAGGCCCCCTTCCAGATGGAGCGAGGGTGGATCTTCGTCTACTACCCGGGCGACACGTCCGGCGTGCAGCCGGGCTACGTCTGGGTCGATGGACGCGCGCTCGGCCCGGCCGGGGCGCCGCCATCCCCCGGGCTGCTGGACCGACCGCTCCCGTCGCTGGGGAGCATCGACGATATTTTCCTCGCCGTGCCCGAGCCGGTGGCCGGCCCCGAAGCCGAGCGGGTCCGCACGCTGATCGCGACCGGCGACGTCATCCCCGCGCGGTACGTCGACATTCAGATCCGCGCGCGCGGCAACGATTTCCTCTACCCGATGGCCGAGACGGCCGAGGTGCTGCGCGAGGCCGACCTGACGCTCATAAACCTCGAGGCGCCGCTCATCGCCAATTGCCCGGCTCACTGGGACGGATTCCAGTTCTGCGGCCAGCCCGGCTTCGTCGAGGCACTGGTCGAGGCGGGCGTGGACGTGGCGGGTCTAGAGAACAACCACATCGGGAACTACGGCCCGGACGGGGTCGTCGCGACGGTGGCGCTGCTGCATGAACACGGGATCGACCACGCCGACCGCCGCACGCTGGCCGTGCGGGACGTGCGCGGCCTGCGCTTCGGTTTCCTGGCCTTCAACGGCGTCGGCGAGAGGATCGACCGTGCGGCGATGGCGGCGACGATCGGCGAGGCCGCCGAGCAGGTCGACGTGCTGGTCGTCGCGATCCACTGGGGGCAGGAGTACGTCGCCGTGCCCCAGGCGGCGCCGGGCGTCGCGCCCGACGATCCGGTGGCCATCGCTCACCTGGCGATCGACGCGGGCGCTGGCCTGGTCATCGGCAACCACCCCCACTGGGTGCAGGCGGTGGAGCTGTACGACGGGAAGCTGATCGCCTACGCCCACGGGAACTTCATCTTCGATCAGATGTGGAGCCTGCCGACGCGCCAGGGCGTGGTCGGGCGGTACACCTTCTACGACGATCGCCTGGTTCGGGTCGAGTACCTGCCGGTGCTGATCGAGGACTCCGCCCAGCCGCGCTTCGTCGCCGGCGAGGAGGCGCAGGCAATTCTGGATCGGATGTACGAGGCGAGCCAGGCGTTGGCGGAGGAACTGGGGGCCGGCCTGCGCTGAGCCCCGCCGCGTCTGGCGTCGGCGCTTCCGCCGGGCACGCGTGGCCCGAGCAGTCCGGCGGCCGACCGGGGGCCGGGTGTGCCCTTCGGGTCAGCCGAGGATGTCGTCGACGGGCACCGCCAGGTCGGGGAAGGCGAGCGGGCGGAGCACCTCGCCGCGGCGATGCACCCGGGTGGCGGCGTAGCCGATGTCGGACGGCTCACGGTGCGTCACGACGCACGCGCGAGGGAGATCGACCACCCAGAGCTCCGGGATGCCGGCTCGCGCGTAGAGCGGCGCCTTGGTCCGCGTGTCGTACTCGACGGTCGTGTCCTCCACCTCGACGACGAGCAGCACGTCCGCTGGGGTCGGGTGCCCGGTGGCATAGAAGTCGGCACGCGGGCGCAGCAGCGCCAGGTCCGGCTGCGGCTCATTGCGCTCGCGGATCCGAATCGGGCTCTGGACTCGGACGATCGCCAGGTCCCCGAGGCCCAGGACGAGCAGGCGGGTGAGTCGGTCGACGGTTGAGGCGTGCGGGCCGCCAATCGGGTTCATCTGGATGATCTCTCCCTCGATCAGCTCGACGCGGCTATCCTCACCGAGGATGCCGGCCTGGCCCAGGCGCTCGTACTCGTCGACCGTAAAGAGGTACTTCGTCGGCTGGACCGCCATCGTGCTCTCCCTGTCGCTCATCGCATCGACGGCCGGGCGTGCCGGGCTCGGCCGTCCGCGGTCCGCGCGAGTCACTCGTCCCGACCGAATTGTACGGCGAGGGCCGGGCG
>JALYGH010000266.1 GCA_030777205.1 Chloroflexota bacterium | reverse complement strand
GTGCGGACCTCTTGATCCGCACCCGACGACGGAGATGTCTCATCCCCTCGGTGTGCTCGGCGTCACGCCGAGGGCCTGATGTTGTGGTTCAGACGGAGCAGGTTGCCCGGGTCGTAGCGATCCTTTACCGAGACGAGCCGCTCGTAGTTCGGGCCGAACGCCGCGTGGATCCGACCCGGCTCGTCGGCGGCAATGTGGTTCACATAGACCCCGCCGCCGGCGAACGGCTCCGCCGCCGACCAGAAGTCGCGCGTCCAATAGACGTGCTGGTCGGCCTCGGCCGGGTCGGTCCACTGGGAGATGATGTCGAAGTCCCACTGGGCGCCGCGCAGGCCGAACGCGGTCGCGGTCGGGGCGACGCGGCTGGCCGCTCCGTGGACGTAGAAGAGTCCGATTACCGAGAGTGGCGAGCGCATCGTCTCCCCGCGCTCCACCATCAGGTCAATGAAGGCATCGCTCAGGTCCGGCACGAAGCCCGACTTCCAGTAGCGGTGGATGCCGTGGACGCCGAGGTCGTCGATCAACGTCTGCCGCTGCACGTAGGGCATCGGGGCGACCAGGTCGGCGACCGAGGTGCCGAACGACCGGGCGGGCGCCAGGACGCGCTCGCCCTCGTCGAGTGGCCCGTTGTAGCCGAGCAGGATCGCCGCCAGCGGATCGCCTTGGGGCGAGGTCAGCAGCGCCGCGAACGCCTCCGCCTCGTCGGGGAGGGTGGCGCAGAAGTCGCGGTAGAAGCGCAACACCTCGCGGGCCTGCGCTCGCGGGTGGAGCACCATGCCGCCCAACACGGTCGGCCCGACCGGGTGGACCTGGTACTGCAACGAGGTCACGACCCCGAAGTTCCCACCGCCGCCGCGCAGGGCCCAGAAGAGATCGCCGTGCTCAAGCTCGCTGGCGGTGATGAACTGCCCGTCGGCCGTTACCACGTCGGCCGAGACGAGGTTGTCGCAGGCGAAGCCATGCTTGCCCATCAGCCAGCCCAGCCCGCCGCCGAGCGTCAGCCCGGCGATGCCGGTGTTGGAGACGGTGCCGCCGGTCGTCGCCAGCCCGAGGGCCTGGGTCTCGTGGTCGAACTCCGCCCAGGTCAGTCCGGTTTGGGCCTGGGCGGTGCCAGCCACGGGATCGACCCGCACGCCCTTCATCGGCGACATATCGATGACGATGCCGCCGTCGCAAATGGCGAGACCGGCCGCGCTGTGGCTGCCGCCCCGCACGGCGATCAGGAGGTCATTGTCGCGCGCGAAGTTGACGGCGTCGATGACGTCGGCGACGCCGGTGCAGCGGGCGATCAGCGCCGGCCGCCGGTCGATCATGCCATTCCAGACTCGCCGGGCCTCGTCGTAGCCGGCGTCGTCGGGCCGAATCACCGGCCCGCGCATGCCCGCCCGGAATGCCGCAACCGCCTCTTCGTCGAGTACCGAGTCCGCGCCGCGGGTATCGCCGACCTGTAGCTGCGCCATGACCCTTCCTCCTCACTGGTTGCCCCGGACGCCGCACCCGTATGCGAGCCCCCGGCGTCCTGCGCGCATCGAACGCTTCCGCCACCGACCGGTTATCGCGCCGCCTGCACCTCCCCTCCGACTTGGATCAGGATGAACGTCGTTCCCCAACGATCGGTCACGGGATCTCGCCCCCGGCGAGTCGTCGGAGCTCCTGCAGCGCGTGTCGCAAGGCGAGGCGCACGGGCGCCGGCTCGAGCGAGATGCCGGACTGAATCGCCAGCAGCGGCCGATGTCGAATGCCGGCCGGCCCGCGCACTACCCAGGGCTCCAGGGCGGCCAGCCCGGCGAGCTCTCACACGCAGCCGGGGGCTTCAGCCGCTCCAACCCAGACGCCTGACCTGTCAGGAGGCCACCGGTGGACATCTCGCACCCCCATTGGTGCTTCGAGTCGCACGATCGCCGCGGCCGCTCGGATGGGCAATCGATACATGCTCATCCAGGCTACGTGTACAGGTGGGCCTACTATCCTCCACCTCGAGGCTACTGTCAAGGCTTGCCGCCAGCGGGTCCGTTCAGCGGTGAGCGAGTGCGGATCTTTAGCGGATGGTGTGCGAAGCCTGGTCGGCGGCCTAGAATGCCCACACGCCGCCGGGGTACTCGTGCTCACGCGGCCTGCCACGGGGCCGCTCTGCTCGCTTCGAGGAGGAGGCAGTATGACCACGTCGAACCGTGCGACCGCCGGCGCGGCCGTCGATGCCCAGGGTGCGCCGCAAGCCCGGAACATGCGCCTCGTCGGGCACTGCCCGATGAACGGCCGCGGCGACGGGATGCACATCAACCTGAAGGACGGTTACGCCTACTTCGCCCACATGGGCGACCATGGGATCGGCACGAGCATCGTCGATGTCCGCGATCCCACCGCGCCGCGACTGGTCAGCCAGCTCCCCGTCCCGAGCGGCATCCACTCCCACAAGGTCCAGATCGTCGGCCACGTCCTGCTCGTCAACTACGAGCGCTACAAGGGCGGCAACGCCCAGGGGGGCCTCAAGGTCTTCGACGTCTCGCGGCCGGTCGATCCGCGCGAGATCGGCTTCTTGCCGATGACCGGCAAGGGCGTCCACCGCATGACCTACTGGGAGGAGCCGTACGCCTACGTGACCGGTAGCGAGGAGGGCTGGACGGACCAGCTCCTGATGATCGTCGACCTGTCGGATCCGTCACGCCCCCGCGAGGTCGGCCGCTGGTGGATGCCGGGCATGCACGCGGCCGGCGGCGAGCGGCTCGACCTGCCGACCGGGCGAACGTCGAAGCTGCACCACGCCCTGGTGCGCGGCGATCGTGCCTACTGCGGTTGGTGGGACCAGGGCCTCGTGATCCTCGACATCGCCGACAAGGCGCGGCCGTCGCTGGTCAGCCACCTCGACTTCGGCACCGACGTGAGCGGTGCCACCCACACCGCCTGTCCGCTGCCCGGCCGCGACCTGCTGGTCGTCACCGACGAGTGCGTCGACGACGACTGCCGGGGGATCCCGAAGCAGGTCCGGATGGTCGACATCGCCGACGAGCGCAACCCGCAAGTTCTCAGTCTCTTCCCAGTGCCGGCCGAGGCGGACTTCTGCGCGCGGGGCGGCCGGTTCGGGCCGCACAATGTCCACGAGCCGCGACCGGGCACCCTGAGCGATCCGAACGTCGTCTACCTGACCTACTTCAACGCCGGCGTCCGGGTCGTCGACGTGACCGACGCCGCCGCCCCGCGCGAGGTCGCCTACTTCGTGCCGGAGGCCCCGCCGGGGCGCCCGAGCATCCAGATGAACGACATCGTCGTCGGGTCGGACGGCTTGATCTACGTCAGCGATCGGTACGCCGGCGGCCTCTACATCTTCGAGTTGACCGTCTCGATGTCTTCGAGCTGACCGGCAATCGCGGCGCTTCAGAACCCACGTCGTGATCGCTAGACTCGCTGCGCCCTCGCTCTACGAGGAGCGCACGGCGGCGGCGTCCAGAGCCCGAAGTGCCCCACCGGACGCTGCTCCGGAGGGGCCATCTGGTAGAGGGTGGCACGCGCGGAGGGACTCGAACCGCCAAGGTGCGGTTTTGGAGACCTGGAGGTCGGCACGCCCTGCATCCGCCCCTCGACGGCCTGCAAGTTGAAGACTCGCCGGTCACGCCGCACGCTCGACCTCGCCCCCGAGGCCGTCGCGGCGCTGAGCGCTCACCGTGGATCGGCAGGCATTCAACAGGGCCGCGCTAGGGAAGAGCTACACTGATCTGGGGCTCGTGTTCGCCAGCGAGACGGGGACGGCGCTCGACCCGGACAACGTGACCAAGCGGTTCAAGCGGGTACTCAAGCGAGCAGGATTGCCCGCAGCGACCCGCCTGCACGACCTTCGGCATAGCGGGGCGACGATGCTCCTGGAGGCCGGCGAGCCGGTGCCGGCCGTCAGCGAGTACCTCGGCCATGCCAGCCCGGCCATCACGATGACAATCTATGCCCCCGCCGTGCCCGGTACGTCGAATGGCGTCGCCCAGTGGCTCGTATCGATTATCCGCAACGCCCGCGCCGCACCAGAGGCAGATTCGGTGACGGAGGCGGTTGTCTAGCCGCCGGCGACCAAACGATGGGTGCGCCACCGGTCAGCCCGCGGTCTACCCATCGTCCTACATGCCGCCGTCATAACCTGATCAGGCGGGCACGCGGCTTGAATTCTCCCTCTTCGGGCGTCCGTCGAGCACCCTGCCCTTGCCATCCGGGGCACGACTATACTGGCGCGGTGAAGATTGACCACCATGCCCGTTCCGGTCGTTTCGAGCAGGACATGGCGGCATCGAGACGTTGTGCGAGGCGGTGGTGCGATGTGTGTTCGGGGCAGACCATCGCGCGTAGCGAGGTCGATGCGTTTCGCTTCGGCAAGTCGTACACCGTCCCGCAAGCCGCACGACTTGCCAGCGTATCTCTGGCGACCGTCCGAGGTTGGCTGCGGGGCAGTGACGCACCGACCCGACGCATGGAACTAGTGTTCGGGGCTAGCGCGGGCAGAAAGGGCGACCCGTTGGTGCTGTCCTTCCTCCAACTGATGGAAATCGTCGTCGTGGCCCAATTCCGCCGGGGTATCACCGGGCGGCGTTCACTCAGTCTGGAGCGGCTGCGGCGCGCGCATGCCTTCGCACGCCGCTCTTGGCAAGGGCTGGAGTATCCGTTCGCCAGCCTCCACCTCAAAGAGATGGGCGGGCACGTCCTGCACGAATTTGACGAGACCAATCCCAACGGCGCGGCACTTGCGCTCGACATGGGCGGGCAGTGGGCACCGCCTGGCTTCGTTACGCATACCCTGGAGAGTTTCGACTTCTCGCATGTTGACCGGCTCGCCGAGCGGTGGTACCCGGCCGGTCGGGACGTTCCCATCGTGCTCGACCCACACATCGGCGCGGGCCGGATGACTATCCAAGGGAGCGGCATCACGGTTGACACGATCTATCGTCGCTTCCGAGCCGGGCAGACCATCGAGTTCCTCGCCAGCGACTACGACCTGGACGAGACGGCGATCGAGGAAGCGATCCGCTACGCCGACCCTACTCTATTAGCCGCGGCGTGAAACTCTTCTTCGACGAAGACGTCGGGAAGGGGATACCGAGGGCGTTGCGCCTCGTCGGCGTCCGTGACGTTGACAACATTGGCAAGGGACGCCGCATCGGCAGGGGCACGCTTGACGAGGACTGGCTCCCGTATGCTGGGCGGAATGGTACCTCGTGTTCAGCTTCAACACGGGCATCCTGGCTGCCCAGGCCCAGCGCGAGTTACTCATCCGCGAGCGCGTCGGCGCGGTGTTCCTGACGACCGGGCAGGAACGCGCATTGGACGCGCTCCGCTTGATCCTCAACCAGTGGACCTGGCTGGAGACGATCGACGCTGGCACCATCCGACCATTCGCCTACCTCCTCACCATGGGAGGAAAGAAGTCGGCCGTCGACCTACGCGCCCCCAACATTCACAAGCTGCTCCGAGGGCGCTGATGTGGCCCATCCGCGCCGCCATAGCGGGTTGCGAGGGTCTTGTGCCTGAACCCTGGGCCATCGTGTCGGAGTGAAGGCGTGCTCGGCGGACTTGCGGGCGCGGGTGGTGGCGGCGGTCGAGGACGGGCTGGCGGCGCGCTGCTGATGCTGGCCGGCCTGCTGGGTCTGGCGTTGCTCCACGCAACTGCTGACACCGCCTGGGTCCTCACCTCGCCGGCCACCGACGTACTTCACTGTCGGTTAGGGGAGTAGATGTCAGAAGCCCCCTCCAGGATGGGTTCCGGAGGGGGCTTCGCTATCTGGTCAACCGTGGCACGCGCGGAGGGACTCGAACCCCCAACCTGCGGTTTTGGAGACCGCTGCTCTAGCCAATTGAGCTACGCGCGTCTGCGCGACGAGCACGGGGCTCCTCGCGACGACGGTCATTATCGCACGCCGGCCGCCCGCCGCACAAATCGATCGCTCGTCCGAGCCTTCGGCAATCGCTGCGGCACGGCTCGGTCAACGTGCCCGAGCGGGCGCGGGCGCTACCGCGTCTCGCGGTGCTCGGTGTGCTTGCGGCAGCGCGGGCAATACTTCGCGAGCGACAGGCGGTCCGGGTCGTTCCGCTTGTTCTTCTCGGTGTGGTACGTCCGCTCCTTGCAGTCCGGGCACGCCAGCGTAACTAGCTGCCGATCGGCCTTCTTCGCCATGGTCCCACCTCCTCACCGCTCCACCTGCCGAGCCGCTCGCTCGGACTCCTC
>JALYGH010000265.1 GCA_030777205.1 Chloroflexota bacterium | reverse complement strand
CGCCCGCCCGCTTCGCCGCCTCGAAAGCGGACGCGACCGCGCGTTCCAGCTCGTCGGCGTCCACCGTCGACTCGGGCGGCGGCGGCACGCCGAGGAGGAGGCCGCGCGCCAGGCCGGACGCCCAGGCTGCTCGGGCGATGGCCGCGACCTCGTCGGCGCCCTCGACGCGGGCCACGACCGGCAGGCCGCTTCGCCCGGCGTAGAACGCGGGCAGCTCGTCGGTCCGCCAGCCGAGGACCGGGACGCCGAGCGTCTCCAACACCTCGACCGTCCGCGGCAGGTCGAGCAGCGCCTTGGCGCCGGCGCAGACGACGACCGCCGGCGTCCGTACCAGCTCGGGTAGGTCCGCCGACACGTCGAACGTCTCCTCGGCGCCACGGTGGACGCCGCCAAGGCCGCCGGTCGCCAGCACCCGAAGCCCGACCAGCCCCATCAGGGCCAGCGTGCCGGCCACGGTCGTTGCGCCATGCTCGCCGCGCGCCATGGCGACCGGTAGGTCGCGGCGACTGCACTTGCGGACCTCCGCGGTTGTCGCCAGTAGCTCCAGCTCGTCGGCGCTCAACCCGACGCTCGGCCGACCGCCGATCACGCCGACCGTCGCCGGCACGGCCCCGCCGGCGCGGACGACGGCCTCCAGCTGGCGCGCCGCCTGGAGATTACGCGGGCGCGGGAGTCCATGCGAGATGAGCGTGGATTCGAGCGCGACGACCGGGCGGCCGGCGTCCAGGGCAGCGCGGACCTCGTCGGCGACGTACACGGCGTTCACGCTGCAAGCGTAGCAGGCCGGCGGGCGCCTGCCGTCGCGGGGCCGAGGTCGGCGCTCGTCGTCAGCCCCGGCTGGCGACGTAACCGTCGTCTCGCCACCCCGGCGCGGCCGGTCGCTCGCCGCGCCTCGTCCGGGATCGCCTCCAACACTGCCTCGCCGCCACCCCCCGGCGCATCATCGACGGTCGTTCTACCAAGCAGCAACTCCGGAACCGATGCTTCCTGCCATGTCCACGTCCCACCCCAGCCGATCCAACAATCTCAGGGGTACGGGCACCCGGACCGGGTAGGGCGATTGCTGCCCCGTCGAAGGCGTCCGTATACTCAACGACTTGGGCGCCGCTCGGCGCCAGGGAGGACGAATACCTATGGATGCGATCGAGCTGAGCGCCGAGCCGCGATCTGTGATCGGGAAGCAGGTCAAGGCGCTGCGGCGTCAGGGCGTGCTGCCGGCGAACATTTACGGCGGCGGCGAGTCCACCCCGATTCAGCTTGCAACTCGCCCGGCGCAGCAGGTGCTCGCCCGGGCCGGCAAGACGCACTTGATCCGACTGAACCTGTTGGGCCAGCCGGCAACGAACGTGCTCGTCAAGGACTACCAGCGCCATCCGACGCGCGGTGACCTGCTCCACGTCGACTTCTACCGCGTCGCGATGGACCAGAAGCTGAGCGTGGACGTCCCGGTCCGGCTGCACGGCGACGCGCCGGCCACCAAGGCGTTCGACGGGACGGTCTTTCAGCAGCTTGCGACGGTGTCCGTCGAGGCGCTGCCCAGCCAGCTCCCGGAGGCGATCGACGTGGACATCAGCGGCCTGGAGGATCTCGACAGCACGATCCACGTCCGCGACCTTCCGGCACCCGACGGCGCGACGATCTTGACCGACGGAGATGAGCTCGTCGTGAAGATACTGCCGCCGACGGTCGAGCCCGAGGTGACCGAGCCGGAGGACGTGGCGGCCGAGGCACCGGCGGCTGGGGCGACTGGCGAAACCGCCGAGGGCGAAGGTACCACCGGGTCCTGATAGGCCGAACGTTCGCCGCTTGGGGAACGACGAAAGCCGCCCGGCCCAGGTGGGCGGGGCGGCTTTTCCGCGAGATGGGCCCGGTACCCGCTACTTCGCCGACTTGAGGCCCGGGTGATGTCATCCTGCGCGCCGCGAAGGCTCTCCCGTACCTGATGGGCGGTGCTGGGAGACGGCTCAGTCGCCGGTACTCCGGGCGGGCGACAGAACGGTTGCAGGGCGACAGAACGTTGCTGGCGCTCCTCTCAGCTCCCGGCGCCCCGGACATTGCCGCATCCGGGGCGCCCTTCACGTCGTGGCGCCCCAGGTGGGACAGGGGCCTCCTCCCGAGTGGCCGGCCGACGACTCGTGGGGATTCAGCGCACCGCCGCCGTCTCGCCGGGGACCAAGTCCCTGCACATCGGCATGACCTCCTCTGCCAGCAGCCGCATCGAGGTCTCCCAGGCGGCGGGGTCCTCGACGTAGTCGAAGCAGAAGACGAGCAGCACGCCGAACCCGCCCACGTCCTCGTACACCTTGCGCAGCTTCCGCGCCACCGTCTCCGGCGAGCCGATCAGCCAGTTGTGCTCGGCGCAGTAGGCCGCGTTGACCACCTCATCCGGCACGCTCGGGTCGTGCTTCAAGAACTCGGTGAAGCCGAACGCGCCGAGCAGGGGCAGGAAGTACTCGGTCATCTGGCGGCCCATCATGCCGTTGACGGACTTCTCCCAGGCCTCCTCGTCGGTCTTCGCGACGAACA
>JALYGH010000264.1 GCA_030777205.1 Chloroflexota bacterium | reverse complement strand
GCCGGGCTGCTCTTGAACGGATCGCGACGGCGCTTGGCGCGACGGGCGAAGGCGGGATGGTCGGCTGCCCGACGCTGGCGGCGAACGGGCGCGGCGCGCTCGACCTGGCGGTCGACATCGCGACGGTCGACCAAGAACAGGGCGGCGTGGTGGCGCGGGCCCGGGCCGGCGAGCTGCAGGCCGTCCTGCTGGCCGGCCGCGAGTCCTGGCCGGCCCTCGGTGGCGCCCGCAAGGTGCTGATGACGACCGGGCCGTTCGATCTCGACGATACGATCGAGGTCGTCCTGCCAATCGCCCACCCGTACGAGCAGCCGGGCACGCTGACGAACCTCGAGGGGCGCGTCCAGCAGCTCCACGCCGGCGGCCTGTCGCCCCAGAATGTGCCGTCCGACTGGCTCGCGATGGCCGACCTGGCGACCCACCTCGGGGCCAGGCCGCCGCGCGACCTCCCCAGGCTGCGCGAGTCCCTCGCCGGCGCCCACCCCAGCTATCGACAGCCGGAGATCCCCCAACGCCGGCGCGGCAAGCTTTCCCTCCACCTCGCGTAATCGGCCATCCCCCCTCGCCCTCCCCCACACAACACGATATCCTTGGTCGCCCCGAATGCAGATCAGAGGAGAGAGAAGCAGTAGGCATGCTGCCCGAGACTGTACTGTCATCCTGGGGGAACGCCCCTTGTCTGTCATCCTGAGGGAGCACCAGCGACCGAAGGACCTACGGACGGAGCGACACACGAGTGCAAGCGCTATACGAGTCCGTAGATCCCTTCACTTCATGCAGGGCAGGCTCTTCGCGGCGCTCAGGATGACAAGACCGAGGCGGAGTTTCTCAGTCTTCGTCGACGCCAATCCCGTTGGACAGAATGAGCCGCGTCCGTCTGGCGATGGAAGGACCGGTCAGCTAAGAAGAGGCACCGATGCTTGATCTCGCGGAACTGACTATCGCCGTCGTGCGGTCGCTCGTGATCATCGTCGTCCTGCTGACGATGATGGCGTACATGACCTGGTTCGAGCGGCGCCTCCTCGCCTGGTTCCAGGTGCGGATCGGCCCGAACAAGGTCGGGCCGGCCGGCCTCCTCCAGCCGCTCGCGGACGCCATGAAGCTGTTCTTCAAGGAAGACATCCGGCCGCGCAGCGCCGACCGACTGCTCTACCCGCTCGCCCCGGCCATCGCCCTGTTCGCGGCGCTTTCGGCGTTCGCCGTCGTCCCGATCGGCCCGACGGTCGAGATCGCCGGCTGGGCAGTCCCGCTCCAGGTGGCGGACATTCCGGTCGGGGTGCTCTACCTGCTGGCGGCGAGCAGCCTGGGCGTGTACGGGCTGGTCCTCGGCGGCTGGTCGTCCGGCTCGAAGTACTCGCTGCTCGGTGGGCTCCGGGCGGCTGCCCAGGTCGTCTCGTACGAGCTGATCCTCGGCATCTCGCTGGTCGGCGTGATCCTCGTCAGCGGCACGCTGTCGCTCGGGGAGATCGTCCTGAACCAGGCCCAATCGGTCTGGTACATCGTCCTCCAGCCGGTCGCCTTCATCCTCTTCCTGATCGCCGCCGTGGCCGAGACGAACCGGGCGCCGTTCGACCTGCCCGAGGCCGAGCAGGAGCTGGTGGCCGGGTATCACACCGAGTACAGCGGGATGCGCTTCGCGATGTACTTCATTGGCGAGTACGTCGCGATGATCACGGTCTCGGCGGTCGCCGCGACGCTGTTCCTGGGCGGCTGGTCGATGCCGTTCCTGCCGCTCTGGCTGCAAGGGCCGTGGTGGCTGTTCATCAAGATGCTGTTCTTCCTCTTCCTCTACGTCTGGCTGCGGGCGACCCTCCCGCGCCTCCGCTACGACCAGCTCATGCGACTGTCCTGGGGCGTGCTCCTGCCGATCGGGCTCCTCAACATCGCGGTGACGGCCATCGTCGTGGCCGCGCTCGCCTGATCGTGTCCCCACTCGCGCGGCCCGCCCCTAAGATCGGAGCCAAATCTGATGTTCAACGACCTCGTTGCGCTCGGCAAGGGAATGTGGACCGTCCTCAAGCACGCCGGCAAGAAGCCGGTCACGGTCGACTATCCCGACGTCAAGCGGACCCCCTACCCGAAGTTCCGCGGGCGGCACCGCCTCTATCGGCATGAAGACGGGCTGGAGCGCTGCATCGGCTGCAGCCTGTGCGCGGCGGCGTGCCCGTCTCAGGCGATCTACGTGTTGGCGGCGGAGAACGACCCGAACGGCCCGGTCTCGCCCGGCGAGCGCTACGCCGTCAACTACGAGATCAACATGATCCGCTGCATCTACTGCGGCTTCTGTGAGGAGGCCTGCCCGGTCGACGCGATCAAGCTCGGGCCGGAGTACGAGCTGGCCGACTTCCGGCGCACCGACATGGTCTACACCAAGGAGATGCTGCTGGACCCGGAGCAGTACGCGCCGCGCCGCCAGTACCACCCGGACGTCGACCGCTCCGTGGACGAGCGCGGCGTCCACACCACGCTCGGGACCGTCTACCGCTCGCACCACCCGATCGGCGGGACGGACCCGCGCGCCGTGTCGCACGCCGACCCGCACAGCGCGGCCGCACATGGGGGCGCCACCCCGCGCCCGGTCGCGACGCCGGTGTCCGGCGCCGAGCAGACCACCACGCCGGGCGAGGCCGCGCATGGCCAGCCCTGACGCGCCTTGGGGGATAGCTTGAACGATCTCTTCGTGCCGCTGGCCATCGGCTGCGCGGTGGCGCTGGTGAGCGGCCTGCTGGTGGTGCTGGCCCGGCGGCCGGTCCACGCCGTGGTGGCGCTCCTCGCGCACAGCCTGTCGATCGCCGCGCTCTTCCTGACCCTGGCGGCCGACCTCGTCGCCCTGGGCCAGGTCATCATCTATTCGGGCGCCATCGTCGTCCTCTTCCTCTTCGTCGTCGCACTCCTGCCGGCCGGCGGCCTCGAGGAGCCGGCCCGTGGCGGCCAGATCGTGGCCGGGATCCTCGCCGGCGGCGCGCTGATTGCCGCCCTCGGCGCCTGGATCGCCGTCGGGCCGCCGCTGCGGTCACTTCCGGTCGTCCTGGTCGGCGGGGTTGACCAGATCGGGCGGGCGCTGTTCGGGCGGTTGATCGTGCCATTCGAGCTGACCGGGCCGCTGCTGCTCGTCGCGATCATCGGCGCGGTGGCGATCTGGCGCCGCCAGGAGCGCGAGGAGCAGGCGCACGGGGTGCGTCGGGGGCCGACGCCGTGAACGCCGAAACGCTCGTGCTCGCCACCAGCGCGCTGCTCCTCGCCATCGGCGGGGGCGGCGCCATGCTGCGGCGGAACCCCATTTCGATGTTGATGGCGGTCGAGTTGATGCTCAACGCCGGCAACTTACTGCTCATCCTCGGTGCCCGCGTGCGAGGGGTCGTCGACGGGCAGGCGGCGGCGCTGATCGTGCTGGTGCTGGCTGCCGCCGAGGCGGTCATCGGCCTCGGGCTGGCGCTGGCCCTGTTCCGCGACCGCGAGCGCGCCGACGTGGACGACCCCGCGGAGGTGCGCGGATGAGCGAGCTGCTCCTCTGGGCCTGGCTGTTCACCATCCCGGGTCTGTTCCTGACCGGGTTGGGCGTCGGCGGACGACCGGGCGCGCCCAGCCTGTTCGGACCGCCCTTGATGGCCATCGTGGCCCTGGCCTCGCTGGCCGGCCCGCCGGCCGAACTGATCGTGCCCGGCTGGCTGCCGTTCCTGCCGAACGGCGCCTTCCACCTCCGCGCCGACAGCCTGGCGGCGGTCATGCTGGCCGTCGTCGGCGTCGTCTCGACCTGCGTCTACGTCTTCTCGCTCGGCTACATGGCCGAGGAGCCGCCCGCCGGCCAGCGCCGCTTCTTCATGTTCCTGGACTTCTTCGTCGCTGCAATGGCGATCCTGGTCCTGGCCGGCAACCTGGCGGTCCTCCTCGTCGGCTGGTCCGGCGTCGGCCTCGCCAGCTTCCTGCTGATCTCCTTCTGGCACGACCGGCCGGGCACGCTCGGGGCAGGCCTCCAGGCGCTGGCCGCCAACGCGATCGGCGATGCCGCGCTGCTGATCGCGGTCGTGCTCCTGCCGGCGGGCTGTGGCGACCTGCTGACGCTCCAGTCGGCCACCTGCGTGGCCATCCCGGGTGGGGCCGCGACGATCGCCTGGCTCTTGCTGATCGCCGCCGCGGCGAAGTCGGCCCAGGGCCCGCTCTACTTCTGGCTCCCGAGCGCGATGGCCGGCCCGACGCCGGTCTCGGCGCTGATCCACGCGGCGACGATGGTCGCGGCCGGCGTGTACCTCCTCGTCCGCACCTACGAGACGCTGGCGCTCGCGCCGGCCGTGCTGATCGTGACGGCCATCGTCGGCGTCGCGACGGCGATCGGCGGCGGGATCGCCAGCCTGTTCCAGGGCAACTTCAAGCGCGGCCTCGCCTACTCGACGGTCAGCCAGCTCGGCTACATGTTCGCGGCCATCGGGTTCGGGGCGCCGTTCGCGGCGATGTTCCACCTGATCACCCACGCGGCGTTCAAGGCGCTCCTCTTCCTCACCTCGGGCGTGGTGATCCACGCCGTCCACGGCCACGAGGATCTGGCCCACATGGGCGGGCTCCGCAAGGCCCTGCCGGGCGCCCATTGGGCGTTCCTCGTCGGCTCGCTGTCCCTCATTGGGGTGCCCGCGTTCGCCGGGGCGTTCAGCAAGGACGCCATTCTCGAGGCGGCCCAGAGCCACGACCCGTTCCCGCCGATCCTCTTCTTCGGGCTGTTCGGGAGCGTCCTGCTGACCGGCTGGTACATCGGCCGGCTCTTCTTCCTGGTGTTCTACGGCCCGCGCGCCGACCACGGCGACCTCCACGAACCATCCGGCCTGATGCTCTGGCCGCTCGTGCCGCTCGCCCTCGGCGCGATCTTTCTCGGCTACGTCGCCTGGCCGGTGCCCGCCCTGCAGAGTATCCTCGGTGCCGCGGTCGGGCCGGCGGAGGCGGTCCACTTCCCGTCGCTGCTCGGGACGGTCGCCGGACTGCTCGGGCTGGCCGGCTTCGCGCTGGCCTACTGGCAGGCGCGCGAGCGGAAGGTCACCCAGCCGGCCCCGACGGTCGAGGAGGGCGGCTGGGTCGGCGCCGTGGCCGACGTCGGCCTGGGCATCTCG